>RZYK01000060.1 GCA_009930355.1 Campylobacterota bacterium
GTGGAAGAAGAAGAGGTGAAGTATCTTCACAATGCGTGGTATAAAAAACTGAAAGAAAAAGGTAAGTTTTAGGGCTTTCTTTCTTTTTACATGTAAAGAGTAAAGCCCCATTATTTGGGGCTTTACTTAGAGCATTTCGATGGTAACACGAATATCTGAGGGTTTAGCATGGTAAGGTGAAGAGGTGACAATAAAGTCCACACCTGTTTTGGCAAAATCTTCGATATTGTGTTCACCAATACCGCCTGTGGCAGAAAGCAGTAAAGAAGGAAAAATTTTCTTTAGCGCAACACAGCGTTTAAGTGTCTCAAAATCCATCTTCTCGCACTGTAAAATATCTGCTCCCAACCTTGCAAAATAAAGAGCCTCTTCATAATTTTCCACTTCAACCGCTACTTTTTTTTCTAAAAATCTTCGTTTCATTTTGGCAAATTGGGTTTCGAATTCTGCCTCATCAGGGAAAAAGACACGGTGTTGTTTAAAGACTAAAATAGAGTCGTATAAGCCTAAACGATGGTGTGCGCCACCTCCTGCAAAGACCGCTTTTAGGGCTAACTCTTTGGTGCGAGGGAAAATTTTTCGTGTGGTTAAAAGCTCAATATGCGGTTGATGCAGGCGTGCTAAAGAGAGCATGTTATTGGTTTTAGTGGCAATACCACTTAAAAATTCCAAAAGGTTTTGACTCGCTTTCCAAACTTTATGCACGGCATCGGCTCTGCCATACGCTTCAAGCACACATTCGTTGGCACTGACTTTATCACCGCATTGCTTGAAACGTTTGCTCTCAAGTCCTAAACTTTGACACATCTGTTCAACCAACTCAACCCCACAGATAATCACTTCTGCTTTAGGTGCAAAAGAAATTTTGGCTGCTTTGTCTCCAAAGCCCAAACCTTCAGTGGTTACATCAATCAGTCCAATATCTTCTTCTAAAATATCCATCATTTCTACAATCCTTTTTACATGTAAACTATGTTTATTTGCCAATCAAAATACTGCTGGATTTAATCATCGCACACACGTGCATCTTCTCTTTAAGTCCTAGGGTATCTACCGATTCGGTGGTAATCGTTGCTGTAATCACATCACCATTGCCAATATCCACACTCACTTGCGCATTGACTTCCCCTCGTTTGATGTCGCAGATAGTACCAAAGAGTTTATTGCGAGCGCTTGTGACAATATTGAGGGTTGTGGTGAGAAGAACACTGGAGGCTTTGATGATGCCTACTACTTCATCCCCTACGTGGAGGTTTAGTTCTTCAACGGCACTGTGTGTGATATTTGAGATGAGCTTTGCCCCACTTTTGAGTTCTATCATAACTTCAGCACTGACATTGCCCTCTTTGATACTGTGGATTTTCCCAACCAGTTGATTGCGTGCGCTAATGTGCATATTAATCCTTTGTAAATGTTTGACATGCTCCATACTCAGTGATGAGAGTGATGAGAGATGATGGATGAAACGCTCATACTCATGCTTGAGAATTGAATAATTTTCTATCATTTCTTTGCCAAATGGGGTTAGTGTTGTTCCACCACCCCCACTACCTCCTGTGGTGCGAATCACCAAAGGGGTTTGTGAGAGGTTGTTCATGGTATCAATCGCTTCCCATGCGGTTTTATAGCTCAACCCGACCCGTTTGGCAGCAGTGGTAATAGAGCCGCAATCCAAAATGGCTTCTAAAAGTTTTATCCGTTTTTCCAACAGTGCGGGTTTATCAAATTGCATCAGCCCAGCACCCAGTGTTTCATTCATACGCTTTCCTTATATAGTTTAGATATATAACGATTTTGAAAGTGTAACACGTCAGGCTTAAAATCTTTACATGTAAAGCTAAAGGGTACCAAATTCGATAGCGATTTTAGTGTAAAAAAGCCCTAGATTTTCCTCTTTTAAAGTAGAAAGAAGTGTTTCACACGTCTCTTCACTCACGTTCATAATGATTTCAATGGGTTCATCGGCAAGTTCAAAAAACCCAGCAGAGCGAACTTTTCCATCTCGACCAATGCCCTGTGAGGCTTTAAGAAGGGTAATTCCTTGAATGCCCACTGTTTGTGCCATGTGCATCAGCCAATCGCTTAGATACTCACCATTAGGGTGTTTGCGACTTTGCAGGGTTGAAAATGTGAGTTGAAAACCTTTCATAAGCTTCCTTTTTGAAGTAGGGTGTAACTAGCAACGCCCAAAAATGTCATGACGATAGAGCCCATTACATGTAAAAGAATGGCAAGCACTCCCATGCTCAAACGTCCTTCTTGAAACAGGTTTAACATTTCTGCACTAAAGGTACTAAACGTGGTCAATCCGCCTAAAAAACCTGTAATAATAAACAAACGCCACTCTAAAGAGAGGGTTGTATTGGAAGCGAAAAAAGCAATGGCTAAACCAATAAGATAACCACCGAGTAAATTTGCCCCAAGCGTTCCTAATGGAATGGAAGGATAGATACTGTTGAGTTTTAATCCTAAAAAATACCGCATAAGGGCACCAAAACCCGCACCTGAAAAAATTGCCAAAAGGGTATATGCCATGGTTTAACCTTTGAAAGAACTGGTGTGGATTATAGCATAAAGCTAAAATCCACGGCTATACGAAGTGGCACAATCCAAACAGACTTTTTGTCCTTCTTCCAGACGTATTTTATGTTCAGGTGCGCTCTCTCCGCATTTTTCGCAGACGATGGAGGCAAAAAGTCGTGCACGTTCTGGTAGTTCAAAAGAGACCTCTTTGAGGCTAAAAAGCTCTTCAAGCGGTGCGCTTAAAATATGCGCTTGCATGGCTTTTCTATCCATCGTGGGCATTAATGATTTTTTAAAGACAATACGTCCTTTTTTAGCATGTTTACGGTCAAAAAAATTAAAAGCTTGTTTGCCTGTATCTTTGTAGATAAGATTGCCTTTGCCAAAACTACAGCCTAAAAGCACTTGAATCGCATCGACACCACACGCATCGTTTTCGGTGACACAGACCAAATCCTCATCTTGTGAAAATCCTGTCATACCAAGCCATGTGTGGGCTGCCTCTGCTGCTCTAAAACCGATGGCAAGACCTGGACATTCATGCCCATGAAATGCCACACATTTTTCCCATAAGTGTGTCATTATTTCTCCTTTTAGTGGTGGTGTTTTTCGTGCGTTTCATCATGATGATGACCGTAGTAAACGAAGGTATGACCGTTGTTTACATGTAAAGATGTTTGCACATCAAAAAGCGTTTGTAACATCGAAGCTTCTATCTCTTTGGTTGGGGTATCGTGAATAATACGTCCATTTTTAAGCATTAAAAGCCGATGCGTGTAGTGAATAGCATGTTGCATATCGTGTAAAACAATGAGTGTTATTAAGGCTTTATGTTGTGTGACATGGCGCATAGCTAGGAGCATTTCAAGTTGATTTTTAGGGTCAAGATGTGAGATTGGCTCGTCCAGCAAAAGCACCTTTGGCTCTTGTAGAAGCGCTCCTGCAATCAGTACCTTTTGCCTCTCTCCACCGCTCAGTGTTGCGATATTTCGCTCTAGTAAAGAACTAAGATTGAAGTGCTGAATACTCTCCTCAATCAATGCCTTATCCTTCGTGCTAAGAAGCATACCACTGTAAGCTCTGCGTCCAAGTTCTAAAACCTCCAAAACACTCATGGAAGGTGTCGTGGCAAATTGGGAGAGGTAGGCAATCTCTTTGGCTCGCTCACGTACACTCAGTGTGCTTAACTCTTTTTCATCTAGGAAAATATTTTTACAGGGTAAAATCCCTGCAATGTGTTTTAAAAGAGTACTTTTTCCTGCACCGTTTGGCCCAATAATTCCCATAATTTCACCACTGTTGACCTGTGTATTGAGGGTATCAAGCAAGCATCTTTCCCCTATAGTACAGCAAAGGTTCTCAATACGAAGCTTCATCGTAATTTCCCTTGCGTGGTAAGAAGGTACAAAAGCATGGGTGCACCAATAAAGGAGGTTAAAATACCCACAGGAAGCACGGAGGGATAGAGCATCATGCGAGCGAGTAAATCCGCACCTAAGAGCAAAGCGCCTCCGCACAAAGCAGAAAGAGGAATGAGCATACTGTGTGCGCCTCCAAGCAAAAGGCGAATGAGATGGGGTGCAATCAATCCAATAAAGCCAATAATGCCAAAAAAAGCGACAGCAATAGCAGTAGAAAGGGCCGAAATTAACAAAACCACACTACGAAATGTTTGGACATGCACCCCTTTATTAAAGGCACTTTCATCACCAAAACAGAGTGCATCAAACTTCCAATGCCCTATCCATAATAGAAACAATGAAGGAATAAAAACAAGCGTTAAAAAGAGTAAATTTTCATGATTGGCTTTACTTAAATCACCAAAAGTCCAAAACAAGGCTGCTGCAGCATTGATTTCAGTCGTGAAGTATTGTAAAAACATGGTACCTGAATGAAACAATGAGCCTAGCCCCACGCCTGCTAAAATAATGCTGGTCGGGCGCATATGTACTTTTTTACCAATCCAAACAATTAAAAATGTACAGAGCATACTGGCAAGAAATGCACACAAGGCAATGCTAAATTTTGCCAAAAAAGGGTTAGAAAAGTGACTTCCTTCTAAAACAATAATGCCAAATGCCGCACCAAATCCCGCCGCTTGAGAGATGCCTAGGGTGAAGGGAGATGCCAAAGGATTGTGTAGAACTCCTTGCATGGCAACGCCTGAGAGCCCCAAAAGCATACCCACCAACAACGCACCTAGGGCACGAGGAAGGCGAATGGATTCAATAATCATGCGAAACGAATCAGGCTCTTTACTAAGGTCTAGAAGCTTTGCGCTATCACTCCAAACCACACCGCCTGCGCCACTAATAAGTGCAATCCATACAAGCAAAACAATCAAGCCTGTAAAGCCAAAGGAGATGAAAAAGCGTTTTAAAAAACGCTTACGATACAGCCTTTGAAGACTCATTTTTTAGCAAATCCATAAGGCAAAGATTCAAGCAGAGTGCTTCCTTTTGGCTCGGTATAAAAGGCATTAAAAATAGCATGAGCTTTTTCATTAACATCCACAGGTTCGCCCAAATGTGCGGCAATTTGCCATGCGATGACGAGCAGATTTTCCACATTGGTACTGTAAAAATTAAAGCCTAATATCTCTTTAACCGTGCCTTTTTTGTAAGCACGAAGGGTGTCATAGAGTGCTTTGTTTGTTTGGTAGTCCTGCTCGATTCTTTGTTTGCCAAACATATCAATAAAAATCACATCAGGGTTATTTTTTAGAAGAGCTTCTAGCTCAATAAATTGGTGTCCTTGCGCCGTTGTTCCCTCAAAAACACTGTTTTTAAGTCCAAGTAGTTCAAAGGGTGGGTAGTTCACTTCTGTACTCGTAAGTCCTTGAACACCCTTGTAGCCAATGCCTCCAACGTAGAGTTTTTGTGTGGGGAGTGTGATAGCACTCAGGGCTTTTTCTTGTGCCCCAATAAAGGCGACTAAGGCGTGTGCTCTTTTGCTGGTATGGGTTATTTCGCCCAATAAGAGTAAGGAGTTTTTAATGTCTTCAAGATTTTTTTTGCTGGTTCCACCATAGGAAGCACCATAACTAATGGCAATAAGAGGAATATTGGTTTTAGAGCTAATAAGCTCAATTTGATTTTTATCGACAAAAGAAGCAATGATAAGATCGGGTTTTGCAAGTACTAAGGCTTCCAAATCAGGCATTTTCCCAGGACCACCTGTGCCAATAATGGGCAATTTAGAAACTTTTTCTTTTCCTAAAAAGGTACGGTAAGGTGAAAGTGGTGAGGGATCATGTTCTGTTTTTTCAATACCCGCAAGACGTTCCTCAAGCCCTAAATACACTGCAAGTCTCAATGCCCCAGGACCGATGCAGACGATTTTGTCACTTTTTTCAAGACTTACCTTGCGCCCTAGCATATCGGTGTAAGTTTGCGAAAAAAGCAAAGAAGCGAAGAGTGTAAGTAAAAAAACAATTTTTTTCATGAAAACCCTTTGAAATAGAGTGAATATTTCCATAAGCTATAATAATACTAATGAAAATCTTGTATTATTATAGCTTCAAAAGATTAAGAAAAGATTGTGAGAATTTAACGAGGTTTATGTTGCCAGACTACTATAACTTTTTCAGCTTTTGTGCTAATTTCAATACGTTCATCTGAAACAAGCTCTTGCAATAGTTTTTCTATGCGTGCAAAATCAGGCACAATGCTTCTACGCTCCAACTGTTCTTTGGCGTATTCTTTAGCCTCTTCAAAGCTGTAAACATCACTCCATTGTGTTTCAAAGCATTTGCTAGAATAGCTACAGTTCTTAGTGTCCAAACGAGCCATGACATCTTGTGCTTTAATGCTTCCTGTTTGGGAAAAGAGTTCATTGGGACGATGGGCTTGTAGCAAGGCATCGACAAAAGGATTAAGACGATAAGACCCCCACGAAACAAAAACACCTTGTTTGGATGAGGCGTCTATCATTTTATCAATGGTAAAAGTATCATGAATGGCAGGAGTCATAGAGGCTAAAACGATGTCATAGGGTCTGGGTACGTCAAAAGTGTCCCAATCGCTTTGATGGGTTTTTATCCTCTCTATAACCCCTTCATTTCGAGCATCTTCTTCTAAAATCGCCAGCATATTGGCCGAGGGGTCAATGGCGGTAACCTTTACATGTAAAAGGGCGAGAGGAATACTAAAGGTGCCTGTTCCTGAGCCAATATCTAAAAGCGTGCTCTGTGGTTCATACGCTATGCCTTGCTCCTTCGTCCATGCTAGAATCTCTTGCACATCTTTACTCATAGAAGGGGTATTAAAGTGTGGGTAACGCTTTGCAAGGGTGTCCCAAAACTGTTTTTTAGGTGGCATGTTTCTCCTTTACATGTAAAAGCGTTATTGTAACCAAAGAGAACCAATAAAAAGAACTAATACATTATGCTTAATTTGCATATTTAAGCTAAAATTAATATTTTAAAGTATCTTTTTTTTAATAGTTTGACATCACGTAAAGTGTGTTACATTTTCATATATCGGTAAATAATTATTTACTGATGGTATATTTACGTTATATGTTGTTCATGGTATAGGCTTACGGTGTAAGCTCACATAGGTATCGTGAAAGGCTATAGTATCACTACTAGACTATACTTTCATTTTTATACTTCCGTGTTTATTTTATCATTAACATCATTCTTGGTGCACAAAAAATTTTAATTTTACTGGTAAAGTAATTAAGACCATTTTTGTGTTAATTGGTTTTACATGTAGGTTACATGTAAACATAAAACCTTCAAGGAGAAGTGTATGACAAAGATGCGCCGCAGTTTTCTTAAAACCGCTGTGTTAGGCTCAGCTGGCGTAGCCATAGGTGTTTCACCGCTACTGAGTGCTGAGAAAATGCCTAGTGCTTCAGGTGGTGTTGTCGTGGGTAAATCGAAAAAGAAAGAGATTACCTACAAAAAAACTCAGGCATGGGAAGACTATTATCAGTCTGCTCTGTGAGAAAGGAAAGATAAATGAGTGAATTAAATGCAAAAGTAGGGCGAAGAAGTTTTCTTAAAATGGCAGCTATTGCGGGTGCTTTTGGAGCAACTTCTGGATTTGCCAGTGAAAAAGTAACGAGAGCTGCAACCGAGGAAGAGGTCAAAAATCCTTACCCAGGTTCAAAAATGGTCAAAACCATCTGTAACGTCTGTTCGGTAGGGTGTGGCGTTTTAGCAGAAGTACACAATGGCGTTTGGGTTCGTCAAGAAGTGGCACAAGATCATCCATTAAGTTTAGGGGGACATTGCTGTAAGGGTGCGGGCATGATCGATATGATTCGCTCTGATGTACGCTTAAAATACCCGATGGAAAAAGTGGGCGGTCAATGGAAACGTATCTCGTGGGAAGATGCTTATACAAAAATTGGTGCACAATTAAAAGCCCTTCGTGAAAAACACGGCCCTGATGCGGCAATGTTTTTAGGTTCGGCTAAAATGAGCAATGAGCAAGCCTACTACCTTCGTAAATTTGCAGCGTTTTATGGTACGAACAACATCGACCATCAAGCACGATTGTGTCACAGCTCAACCGTAACAGGTGTTGCCAATACCTTTGGTTATGGTGCAATGACCAACCAACTAGGAGACATTCAAAACTCAAAAGCGGTTCTCATTATGGGCGCAAACCCAGCGGTGGCGCATCCTGTTGGTTTCCAACATTTCTTAAAAGCGAAAGAGCGTAGCAACACAAAGTTGATTGTGGTTGAGCCTCGCTTTACGAAAACGGCTGCTAAAGCGGACATGTACGTGCGTTTACGCTCAGGTACTGATATTGCCTTTATTTACGGCATGATTCATCTGATTTTGAAAAACGGTTGGGAAGATAAAAAGTATTTGCAAGAGCGTGTATTTGGCTACGAGGATGTATTTAAAGAGGCTGAAAAATGGACACCTGATGTGGTATCTAAAGTAACAGGCGTGAGTGAAGCTGAGTTGATTCAAGTGACCAAACTTTTTGCTACCTCAAAACCAGGCTGTTTGGTGTGGACCATGGGGTGGACACAACACAGCATCGGAACAGGCAATACCCGTGTAGGACCAATCTTGCAGATGATTTTAGGCAACATGGGTGTTGAAGGCGGTGGCTGTAACATTTTAAGAGGTCATGATAATGTTCAAGGTGCCTCTGATATGGGGTGTTCCTCTGAGACACTTCCTGGCTATTATGGTTTGGGTGAGCCTGCATGGAAACACTTTGCCAATGTTTGGAAAACAGATTATGAGTGGATCAAAGGGCGTTTTAAAAATAGTGAAATGATGACCAAAAATGGTTTTACACTGGCGCGTTGGTCTGAGGGTGTTATGAAAAACGACGCCATTTATAATGGCGGAACTGACCTCAAAGCCCTTGTGGTTATGGGCTGTGGAATTACTTCTACCGCACAACTTCAAGAGGTCAAAAAAGGGCTTGATAATGTAGAGCTTTTAGTCATCACCGATCCATTTATCAATGATGCCGCCATTTTAACCGATAGAAAAGATAACCTTTTTATTCTCCCCGTGGCAACACAATTTGAAACCAGCGGTTCTGTCACCGCAACAGGACGTAATGTTCAATGGAGAAGCAAAGTGGTTGAACCACAATTTGAGTGTAAAACAGATCATGAAGTTATGTTTGAATTAGCTAAACGTTTAGGATTTTATGATGAATACACCAAAGCCTTAGGCGATGGTAAAGGTAAATTTGAGTGGCCAGAAGATGCTACACGTGAAATTTCACGAGGTATTCGCTCCATCGGTATGGGTGGACATACGCCTGAGCGACTTAAAAAACACCAAGAAAACTGGCATATGTTTGAAGAGGTCAGCGTCGCGGGTATGGGACCTATGAAAGGTGAATACTACGGACTTCCATGGCCGTGTTGGAATGAAACCCACAGCGGTAGCCCAATCTTGTACAATGTCAATAAACCTGTGAGTGATGGCGGTATGGGCTTTAGACTTAACTGGGGCGTTGAAAAAGATGGTGTTAGCCTTCTTGCAGGCGAGGGCAGTGCTCCTAAAGGTTCAGCGATTGCAAAAGGACATGGTGCATTAACCCTAGACATGCTTGAAAAAGCAGGTGCAACATTTAGTGAAGAAGAAAAAGCAATTGTTACTGGTAAAAACTTTGCAACGGATCTTAGTGGTATCCTTGTTAAAAAAGGTCTTGCATTAGGACTTTGCCCATATGGCAATGGAAAAGCAAGAGCTAAAGCGTGGAACTTCCCCGATCACATTCCACTTCACAGAGAGCCTATTCACTCGCCAAGTACTGAGATGATCAAAGCGTATCCGACCTATCCTGATAAAAAAGATCACTTTAGGGTTGATACGAAATATATCTCCGCCCAAACAAAAAAAGATTACACCAAAGAGTTCCCACTCATCATGACCACAGGTCGTTTGGTGACCCACAGTGGAGCAGGTGCTGAGACAAGAGCTTCAAAATACCTTAGCGCATTAAATCCTGAAATGTTTATTGATATTCATCCTAATACAGCACTCAATCTTGGTATTCGTAATGGCGAAATGGTGTGGGTGTATGGTGTTGAAGGAACACGCATACATGTGAAAGCGAAATTCTCTTACACCGTGGATGAAAAAACCATCTTTATGCCATTTCACTACATGGGCAAATTCCAAGGTAAAGATTTAAGTGCGAACTATCCAGCAGGTACGAAACCTTACGCAACAGGTGAGTCGGCTAACACCGTGGTTGGTTATGGCTATGATATTATGACGCAAATTCCCGAGACAAAAACGGGTCTATGCCGCGTAGAAAAAGCGTAGGGGGTGGATGATGGAATACGCAAGAATGAAATTTTACTGCGATGAGAGCAGATGTATTGAGTGTGATGGATGTAGTAT
>RZYK01000306.1 GCA_009930355.1 Campylobacterota bacterium
ATTTCTACGAATGAAGAGGAGATTGTTCTTGATTTTGGCTCTTCTGTGACAGAAAAAAGTGTTAAAGTTTTTGTACTTAAAAGTGCGGGTAGTTATAAAAAAGTTATTGATATTCCTGCAGTTATTTTAAATGCACCCTTAACCATTCAAACGCCAAAAAAATTAAATCACTTGCGTATTTCTCAATATAATAATGAATTAATTCGTATTGTTTTGGACGCTCCTGCTTCTTTTGAAACGTATGTGAGTGTGTTAAATAATCAAGTGATCCTTTCGCTGGAGAAAGAACCTATTTTAACGCAAGCTAAACCCAAAAAAGAGTCTGTTGAAAAGACAAGTAAACCAATAGCAGAGAAAAAACAAACGCCACAACCCTCCAAAATATCTCCTCCTATAGCTCAAACAACTTCTTTAAATCGTCATAAAATCATTGTGATTGATGCAGGACATGGTGGAAAAGATGCTGGTGCTATTGGTTACAAAAAAAAGATGGAAAAGCATTTGGTTTTAGATATGGCTTTACAGTTAGGTACGGAGTTAAAACGTCGAGGATATAAGGTGTATTATACCCGTCAAAGGGATGTTTTTATTAATTTACGTGATAGAACTAAAGTTGCGAATGATAAAAATGCAGATTTATTTATTTCATTGCATGCAAATGCTGCTCCCAATGAAGCTAAAAAACTCTCAATGAAAGGCTTAGAAACTTTTTTTCTTTCTCCTGATCGTTCTGAACGTTCTAAAAATGTTGCTGCACTAGAGAATAAATCGGATATTGAAGAGATGGATTATTACTCTAAAGAGACTTTTTTAAATGTATTTAATCGAGAAAAAATTATTCTCTCGAACAAGGCCGCCATTGATATACAATCTAATATGTTAAAAAGTGTAAAGCAACACTATTCTGTTGATGATGGTGGCGTAAGAGAAGCTCCTTTTTGGGTACTTGTTGGAGCAACAATGCCTTCTGTATTAATCGAGATTGGTTATATAACAAATCCTGAAGAATCAACAAATATGCATAACCCTCAATATCAAAAATTGATTGTTCAGGGTATTAGTGAGGGGCTTGATCAGTATTTTATAAACAATCCTTAATTGTTTTTCCTGCTTTTCTTATTTCATCTCGAAAAAATGAACTCCATTGATAGAGAAACTTTGGATCGTGATGGGCAAGATAGATTTCTACGGTGCGTTTTTCTCCTACAAAGCGAGGTAAAGAAGAAAAATGAAGTTCTTTGGGGAGTGCTTCCATAATCTCGATTAAATCATTTTCTGGTGCTTCTACAATAAAAGAATCACTTAGAAGTTTTTCTTGAGAAGGAAAGTGCTTGTTGAGTGCTTCTTGTACCATTGGCCATGCCATAGAAGGAAAGCCTGGAGTGAAAAAGAAGCGATTAAAAAGGCTAAAACCAGGAACATTGTTAATAACATTGGTTAAGAGATCAGCGTTTGGTGGGAGCATTGCCATAGTAATGCGATGAGGATACGCTTCTTTCCCAAATTGGTTTTCAATTAACTCTTTTGCTTTTACATGTAAAGATAATTCCTGCCCTGTAAAAACTTCACTGGCAATTGCTCGTGTCAAATCATCAGGTGTTGCGCCGATGCCTCCAAAACAGAACATCACACTTTTGGGGTCTTGTAAAATCATATTGAAACAGTTTTGAATTAAGAAAGGGGAATCTTCGATGATGAAATTTCCTACATGTAAAAGTCCACGCTCACGAAGTTCTTGGTTAATGAAAGCAAAATGTTTATCCACTCTGCGACCATTGAGCAGTTCCGTGCCAATGATAACAGAGTAGAAGTTGTGCATCTAAATATGACCTTTAACGAAAGCTTCCATCTCAGAGACAATCTCTTCAATACTGCGCTCGCCATTAATTTTATGAAGGAGATTTTTTGCTCCATAAAATGCTTGAATACCAGCTAAAGGCTCTGTGTAGACTTTCATGCGGTTGTTGAAGACTTGAACGTTATCATCCGCTCCACGAGCACGACCTAAAACACGGTCACATGCCACTTGTTCACTCACTTCAACTTCAATAACAGAAACGAGTTTCACGGTTGTTTCATTCGCAAGAATAGCATCTAACGCCTTCATTTGCTCGTCTGAACGAGGAAAACCATCAATGAGAATAACATCTTTAGGACTGTTTTTAAT
>RZYK01000307.1 GCA_009930355.1 Campylobacterota bacterium
TTTTTCTATCTCAATCGTAAAAATAGCCCCACCGTTTTCATTTCGAGCTTCAAGCTTCCCTTTCATACTCTTTTCAATGATTAATTTCGCCATATAAAGCCCAATGCCTGTACCTTCATTTTGCTCTTTCGTGCTTACATAGGGTTCAAATATTTTTTCTATGGGATGAATGGTAATGCCTCCTCCATTGTCTTTAACAATTAATTGCACAGTATGAGCTGTTTTTTCCAATAAAATCGTAATTTTTCCCTCTCTCGTTCCTGAAGAGATAATGGCATCTTTTGCATTGGAAAGCAGGTTGAGAATAACTTGCTCGTATTCGCTTTTATACCCAAGTATCTGAGCATCTTCTACAATATGCACTTCAATAGCAATATGTTGATTGGTAATAGATTTTCCAATAATACGCAACACTTCTTCGACAGATTTTTTAATGCTAAATGCTTTTTGATCTTTGTTTGGCATAAAAAAATTACGAAAATCATCAATAGTATGAGACATATACTCAACAATATTTTCAGCCTCAGCGCATTTTGTTTCCATACTCTTTTGGTCAAGTTTGTGCATGGCGTATTTGAGTTTGAGCGTAATCAAAAGGGCAGAGAGTTGCGAAAGAGGTTGTCTCCATTGGTGAGCAATGTTGCTAATCATCTCGCCTAAAGCAATAAATTTTGCTTTTTGAATGAGAAGTTGTTCTTGTTCTCTGCTTTTTTTAATCTCTTCTTGTACACGACTCTCTAGTGTTCTATTGAGATTTTCAAGTTCCCATGTTTTTTGTTGTACTTGTGCATGATAGCTGTTTAAAAAACGCTCTATGTGTTTTCCAAGCATGACTGCAAAAGCGTTAGCAATAAGTGCAAACAGTAAAAAGATAATAATGGCTGAGGTAATTTCTAAATTCATTTTTTGTTTAAAATCAGCCTTTGCCACTTCTATTTCTTGATCAATATCATCGGTGTATGCGCCTGCTGCAATAATTAAATTCCACTCTTTGTAGCGTTTAAAGTAAGAAACTTTAGGACGAATGGCGCCACTTTCTGGTTTTTTATATGCATACTCAACAAAAGAGTAACCTTTTGCATGAATATCTTGTAAAAAGATTTTACGAAAAGCTTTTCCGTTTTCGTCGGTATAAGAATCAGAGATGTAGTGCCCTTCAAGATCAGGTCGATTGGGATTAATGAGCATTTTTGCAAAATTTTCACCTCCTTCTATATCAATAACTTGATAAACGAAAATGTAGTTATGTTCTTGCCCACCATAGCGAATGTGACGTATCCAGTCATAGACTTCTTGTTTGAGAATTTCTTCTTCCTGGAGGTTTAGCAGGGGTGTGCGTTTTTTCTTAAATTCAATAAATTCTATAATGGCATCGACTTCTCGTTTGAGAACATTGCGCTTATTCTCAACAAATGTTTTTTTACTGTCTTCAATGTGTGCATCTAAAATTTCATACTGTTTGGTAATAAAAAAATAGCCATTAAAAAGCATCAAAGCACTAATAATAAAAATAGTACTCACAATAATGATATTTGAAATATTACTTTCTTTGATGATTTTCACAAAAAACTCCAAATTAGATTGCTATAATAGACTTCTTGCAAAACTCATTTTGCAAGAAGGAAAAGCACCAAGGGTGCGTGAGCTTTCTGCCAAAGAAAACCCAGTGTTAACGTAGCCTTTAGAGCTTTACTTTAAAGGCGTGTCAAGAGTTCTGAAAAAACTCTAATAAATGAGAGACAAATAATAGTCATTCTTTGTTGAAATGTAAAGGGTTCGTATGAATGAGAAAATGTTGAAAAAATTAGAAAATTATAGAGTCTTATACGCTGAAGATGAAGTAGGTGTTCGCAAAAATGTTTGTGAGCTTTTAAGTCTGCTTTTTAAAGAAGTTTACCTTGCAAATGATGGCGAAGAAGCCTATGCTCTTTTTGAAGAACATAAACCAGATTTAGTGATTACAGATATTAAAATGCCTCGATTAAGCGGAATTGATTTGGTTAAAAAAATACGCCAAAGTGATGAAGAGGCTCACATTATTATCATTACGGCATATACCGAAGTTGATTTTATGTTAGAAGCGATTGAACTTTCATTGCTTCGTTATATTGTAAAACCCATTACTGAGGCAAAACTCTTTGATGCTTTGGAAAAATTT
>RZYK01000308.1 GCA_009930355.1 Campylobacterota bacterium
AGATATTTTTGGTAGCGTTTATTCTATAGTGAATTGTCTTCGTGAATTTGACATCTATAGGATTGTCAGAAAAGAGTTTTCCTATGATCCAAAATATTCCTGTTATAATCAAGGCAATAAAAAGATACAACGCATTGGTATTTGGGAAAAATATATGAATTTTCTTGATGAAGTTGATAATGCAGAAGATTCTTCGTTTATTAAAATGGAGTTAAATCATTTGCCTCTTGGAATAAGATTGTACAAGCCAATTGTGTATGATTTCAGAAAAAACGTAGCTGGCTTTCTTAGAACATTGAAAAGTTTTGATAGATATAGTGCTTAAAGAGGACAATGTGGGCCGAGAATACGATTTGGATAAGTTTGAGAAAAAGAAGCGCGGGGCGTCCAAGAAACAGAAGAATGATAAGTCTGAAGGAGTTTTTAAACCAATAAAGAATTTATCTATTCTTGATGTTGATTTTGATGACACTGATGATTTTGAACATGGTTTTGAATATTTTAATTCGTTTAATGAGGACGATTAATCAATGGCGGATAGGAAGCATGGTGCTTAACTGGTCTTGAAAACCGGCCTGTCGGTGATGAGCCGATAACTGTTCGATTCAGTTATCCGCCTCCAAAATGGAGGAGTAATGGCGAGTAAAAATACAAAGAAGAGTTCTGGCAACAAGATTGCTTCAGCTGGAGTTATTTCGAATAAATCGAAATCTAATTGGAATATTAATATTTCTGTTGCAGAGAATGGCTATGTTGTTCGTGTATCTCGTAACGAAAAAGATCAATGGGTTGAATACATCTTTATCGCAACAAGCGAGAAAGAATTGAACGCCATTGTTGAAAAATACAAGTAATGAGTAATAAAATTTTGTCTTTGGAAGTTGCCGAAAAAACATGTGAATATGCAGCCTATGTAAAAGAGCATATCGAGAATGTTTACATCGCATCACAGATATTTTTTCATAAATGCAAGGACCTCAAGGTTATAGTCGATCAAGAGCTTTATAAAAAGCTGATTTTTGATCTTGCAGAACATGATATGAGCAAGCTTGGAAAGAATGAATTTTCTCAATATAGGCAGAAATTTTATCCTGTTGACGGCGAGTTATACGATGCTTCTATTTTTGATTCTGCCTGGGAACACCATAAAGAAAACAATATGCATCATTGGGAATCATGGACTATCAAGGAATATGGAGACTCTGATGAATGGATGATCCATTGTTCGCACATGGTTATTGACTGGATGGCAATGTCGATAAAGTTTGGCGGGACCGCTGAAGAATATTATCTGAAAAACAAAGCCAATATTAAAATTCCAGAATACGCTGATTCTTTTTTGGAGCAGATTTTTGAATTTTTGCGAAATCCTGTTGACGGTGAGACATTATATCAATAAATCATTATGATTAATTAGTTGGGGCATCAACTAGTGGAGTAGGGCATGTCAGACTAGAGAAATCTAGCAATGCCTGTTGATACCAGAATCCCAAGAGCTTTAGCCTTGGGAGTATGTCAAATCAATAAATAGATATTTAGATGAACGACAAATAAAAGCCTTCATTGCGGCTTTGTAGCGATGACGGACGGAAACATTGTC
The DNA here is from genome assembly GCA_009930355.1 of Campylobacterota bacterium. Taxonomy (GTDB): domain Bacteria; phylum Campylobacterota; class Campylobacteria; order Campylobacterales; family Sulfurospirillaceae; genus Sulfurospirillum. Next base: position 1,601 of record RZYK01000308.1, read on the forward strand.
TCGTAGTTTAATAGGTTAAAACGGACCCCTTATAAGGGTTTAATTTGGGTTCAATCCCCGGCGGGACGACCAACAAAATCAAAAATCATGGAGTTATTGAGAAATGGCTATCACCATTCATCGTGCATTGACTGAACTGAAGACCAACAAAGAACGAATTAGCAAAGAACTTGAATCTGCTAAGTTTGTAGGATTTCGTGTTGGCAAGACAAAGATTGTTAATGGAGTTTCCATTGATGAATTTTCAAAGAGGGCAATGGCAAGCTATGATCGAATTGTCGGATTGATTGATCGTCATAATTCCATTAAGAGAGCAATCGTATTGTCTAATGCTGGAGTGGCAAACATTGATGGTGTTCGCAAGATCAATGTTTGCGGGAAGCAAATGACTGTTGCTGAAGCCATTGAGCGGAAAACTTCGATTGCTTTTGATGAACATTTGCTTTTGTCCATGTCTTCTCAATTTTCTCTTGTGACGAATCAGATTGAAAATGGAAACAGAATGGTTTCTGCTCGTCTTGATGACTATCTGAAGTCTATGTTTGGCGGAGA
>RZYK01000309.1 GCA_009930355.1 Campylobacterota bacterium
ACTAATTTTTTGATAGCGCCTGAATTTATGGCATCAAGAATCTTATCGGCAAGATTAAGTACTTGATTATGTGCAAAGCCAATAGTAATTTCGCCCGATTCAATTTCGGCAGGCGGCGGGCAGGTTTTGGCTAATTCGATTATTTCAGAAAAGTCTTTATGGCCATTTGGAAGTTTCTTGTCAATTCTTTTCCATTCGGGCATTCCGGTTGCTCCGGTTGTAAAAACCCGGTGATTGTAAGTAGTGGCTTTTCGGGGTGGCACCAGACAATTGGTTGTAAATAAAACCGGGCCATTAAAATGCTCAAATTCTTCCAGTTGGCGATGCCATGCATTACCATAATTGCCCACTAAATGTTTATATTTCTTTAACTGTGGGTAGGCATTAGCAGGCAACATTTCGGAATGGGTGTATATATCAATTCCCTGGCCTTCCGTTTGAATTAACAGCTGCTCTAAATCTTTTAAATCGTGTCCGCTGATTAAGATTCCGGGATTAGTACCTACTCCGATATTTACTTGTGTAATTTCAGGATTTCCGAATGCAGTGGTATTGGCTTTATCGAGCAAAACCATAACTTTCACACCGTATTCGCCCGTTTTTACAACCCAGTTAAATGCATTGGGTAATGAAATGGGTTGGGTAATCATAACCAAACTTTCTTCCATAAAATTATAAATCTCCTGTTCTTCAAAACCAAGATTGAAAGCATGTTCGGCATAAGCAGCCATTCCTTTTATCCCATACAAGACATACTGTTTTAATCCACGAATATCGTCGTTGGAATCGTAAGTTAATGTACCGACTTCTTTTGCTTTTGCATTAAATTCTTCATCGGTTTTTCCGCTCCAATGGATTGAAGGATGATTGTTATCCATTCTAACGGTATTTTTCAACGTATCGCGAAGCAAAATCGCTTCTTGAATTGCCTGCAAAATTGATTGATCATCAAAATTAGCATTGGTGATCGTCATAAACAGACAATTTGTAATGTGCTTACTCGCGGCATTGGTGTCAATTCCTTGTTTTCGGGCTTCAATAGTTAAAAATGAAAGTCCTTGACAAGCAAACATTAACAGATCCTGAAGGTTAGCGGTTTGTTCTGTTTTTCCGCAAACTCCTTTAATAGTGCAGCCTGTGTTCCTGGCTGTTTCCTGACATTGATTACAAAACATAGTTTCAAATTTTAATTATTAACAATCCTTCATATCAAACCCAATTTAATAAACGTTTTTCCCCTTTCAGATCACGTATTGCTGACACATCCTGACTGACTTCGATAACTCCTTTATAATTTCCGTTTTCATCATGTAATGCAAAATACTGAATTAAAATAAACTTTCCTTTCATCTGAATCCAAAAATCAGCTTTATTTTTTTTGCCTGAGCGAAATGCCTCAATAATATTTTCTACGATATGCACACTTTCAGGGGGATGGCAATTTTGCACTGCCCTGCCGATTATGGCAGGCGAACGTGGAAAAAAACGGTTTTTGGCTTTGTTGAAAAAAACGACTTTATCGTTGCTATCCACCAGGGTGATATCCACGGGCAGATGATTAAAGGCAAGTAATACCTGTTCTGCGGATAAATTCCCTGTTGATGAAATTATTTTCCCCATTTTACTGATACGGTTTTCGTTGTTCAAATTCTCTGCAACGGCATCTTTTGGTTTTTCGGGCACTTCAATAAAGGGAAACGGATACCCGAAACTTTGAATGTGCATTTGATGCCAGGTTTCTGCCTTCACCGTTTCAGTTGCCACCGGAAATATGATACTATTTTCCTTTTGGATCATTCGAAAAACTAAAGAAAAATATTTTCCTAATTGCTTATTAAATTTCTGCCATTCCGAAATATCAGATTCAAGCATTGCGATCAGTTCTTTTAATGATTTTCGAATATCATCGTGTAATGACCACATTACCTTTAAAGGGCGATAGCTTTCCCAACACGCTTCAAGATAAGGAAAAAGAATATTTTCCTTCTTAATATAATGAAAATCAAATTCTTGAAACTTTTTAAAATGGGGTAACAAATCGCTTTTTAACTTTTTAAATTCAGATTCCTCACGACCTTTGTAATTTTTAATAATCCTTTTCACCTGATTCAGTTTAAAGGTAAAGGCATCATTCTCAAGCATCAGGTAAA
>RZYK01000061.1 GCA_009930355.1 Campylobacterota bacterium
TATTGCATCGCCCTCTTCCAACGTACCAAGCATCTTAAAAATAGCCGATGCGGCTTGTGGCTGAGAGTTACCAAGCCTCCAATCTTGATAGGTTCGCATGGACACACCAAGTTTGTCTGCCATCTCACGCTGGGAAATCTTTTTACCCAAGAATTTTGACTCCACAGCATTATGAAGAAGATTGAAAATATCGTTTGTTTTCATGCATACGATTTTAACCAAGGCTGGTTTAATTATACATAAATACGATTATTTTATAAGTTATTGTATCAAAAAAATAACAATTTACTACTCTTTTATGCAAATATTATTTTTTTTACTTAAAATACTGTTTATTTTATACGTTTTTCTGTATAAAAAAGAATATAAAAATTTAGGTAATAAAAAAATGCTCAACAAAAGAAAATTTAAAAATATTTTACATGTAAAAAAGAAGAAAAAGGAAGGAGAAAAAGAAGGAGAAAATCCCCTTCTAAAAAAGCTCTAACTATTTTTTATTATCTCTAATAGAAAGCTCTTTAATAATTTTGCTGTACGTTGCAAAATCTTTACGTTTAAGATATGTCATCAATCGTTTACGTTGACCAACGAGTTTAAGAAGTCCTAATCTTGATGAATGATCTTTTTTATTGATCTTAAGATGTTCTGTTAAATCTACAATTCTTTTAGAAAGAAGTGCAATTTGTACCTCTGGAGAACCTGTATCTCCCTCTTTTCTGCCAAACTGACTAACAATTACTTGTTTTTCCGCCGAACCTAAAGCCATAATGACCTCCTGATTGGTATTAAATTTACTTTAAAAAATTAAAGCTTGGAATTTTAGCGAAAAAAATTAAAATTGTCTACATACTTTTTTTAATCGTAGAAATTTAGGAATTAAAGTAAAATATAACGTTTATTTAGTACAATATTTATCTTATTTTATAATCTGATTTGATTTTTAGGAAAAACAAATGCTCTTAACTAAAGCTAGTGAATATGCGCTTTTATCATTGATTATCATTGCGCAAAAAAATGCACCACAAGATGTAGATACCCTTTCAACACAGCTTGGGCTTTCCAAAAGTTTTTTAGCTAAAATTCTTCAATCTCTTGCCAAAGAAGGAATTCTCTCCTCTTTTAAAGGAGCTCATGGTGGCTTCATGCTTACTAAAAAGCCTGAAGAAATCACTCTAAAGATGGTTGTTGAATGTGCTGAAAAAAAACAAACGATGGTTTTTGAATGCGCACCATCCACACAAAAGTGTCCAGGTGGTAAAGGAGATCACTGTCGTGTATGGCCAATTTTAAATAAACTGCAATTAAAAATTGATATGTTTTTAGATACCATGACACTTAAAGATATTATCGAAAATTAAGGGCATTGATTGGCAAAAAATCAAAATTCGCTTCTTGCTAGGGTTATTCCTTATTTAGAACCTTTAGTTAAAGCAAAAGATCTCACTGTTGTTGTTTTTATAGTCTCTATTTTAGCGATTATCATTGTTCCACTGCCTAGTGCCATGCTTGATTTTTTTCTGGTTATTTCGCTTTCTGTTTCTGTACTTATTATTTTAATTTCTTTGTACATTCCTAAACCAACCGATTTAACAACCTTTCCAACACTGATTTTAATTATTACACTTTTTAGGCTCTCTTTAAATATTTCTACCACCAGAATGATTTTAACCAATGGGCACCAGGGTCCTGATGCGGTCAGTGAAATTATTTCAAGTTTTGGACAATTTGTTGTGGGTGGTAACTATGTTATTGGTATTGTGGTCTTTTCTATTCTTGTTTTAATTAATTTTATGGTTATCACCAAAGGTTCTACAAGGGTTGCGGAAGTAGCGGCACGTTTTACATTAGATGCCATGCCTGGAAAGCAAATGGCCATTGATGCGGATTTAAATGCAGGACTTATTGATGAAAAAACTGCACGAAAAAGGCGTGAAGACATTATTCAAGAAGCAAACTTTTACGGAGCCATGGATGGTTCGAGTAAATTTGTTAAAGGAGACGCTGTTGCGGGTATTATTATTACTATTATTAACATCATTGGTGGCTTTCTTATCGGTGCATTTCAGCACAATTTAGATTTGGGAGTAAGTGCGCAAACCTATACTATTTTGACCATTGGTGATGGTCTTGTTTCACAGCTTCCAGCACTCATTAGTTCAACAGCGACAGGTATTATCATCACCCGTGCAAACAAAGCGGATGATCAAAGTTTTACCGATGGTGCCGTTGATCAACTTTTTGGAGAATACAAAACCCTCTTAATTGTAGGATTTATTTTAGTCATGTTTGCACTCGTACCAGGTTTACCAACACTCTCTTTAGGCTTTGTAGGATTGCTCTTTTTAGGCTTAGGATATCTTGGCAAACAAACGGCTGAAGGGCATTTTTCATTTCAGAAATTTTTCTCACAAACACCTGCTGCTATGCAAAAAGCAAAACAAGAAGCAGATACGAAAGCACAAAGTGCACAAGCACAAAAGAAGAGCCCTGAAGAGCTACGTAAGGAAGAAGAAACAACCCTTAATGATATTTTAAAGCTCGAAATTTTAGAACTCGATTTAGGCTACCAGCTCATCAAACTTGCTGACCCAGCACAAGGGGGCGATTTACTCGATCGTGTGAAAAGTATGCGGCGTAAGATTGCCTCTGATTTTGGCTACTTGATTCCGCAAGTTCGGATTCGTGACAATTTGCATTTGAGTCCTAATCATTATCAGCTCTTACTTAAAGGAATTGAGATTGGCAGTGGTGAAATTTACCCTGATAAATTTATGGCGATGGACAGTGGACTTACCATTGATAAAGTACAAGGCATTCCAACCAAAGAGCCTGCATTTGGGCTGGATGCGATTTGGATTGAATCCAGTGCCAAAGAAGATGCTATTATTAAAGGCTACACAACCGTAGACCCTGCCACAGTTATTTCAACCCATTTAAGTGAACTGATTAAGCAGTATGCCGAAGAACTTCTCACCCGCCAAGAAGTCCAAAGCCTTGTGGATAAACTCCAAAAAGATTATCCTGTCGTGGTTACAGATTGTCTTAAAGTTGCCAATATTGGCTTAATTCAAAAAGTGCTTAAAGCGCTTTTACATGAAAAAATACCCATTAAAGACCTTTTAACCATTGTAGAAACTATTAGCGATGTGGCAGAAGTCACTAAAAACGTGACTATAATTGTAGAACAAGTTCGTGCAAAACTCTCTCGGGTTATTACAAAACAATACAAAGATGAAAATGGCATTTTAAAACTTTTAACCTTTAACGCTGCAACAGAGCAAAAACTCTTAGATTCATTAAGAGAACGTGATGGTATACGGGATTTAATTTTAAATATTGGACAAATCAATACACTGGTTAAAGCATGCAGTGATGAAGCAACAAAGCTCTTACATAAAGGCATTGCTCCTGTAGTTATTATTGTTGATCCACTGCTACGTAAGTCGCTCTCCGATATCTTTGAAAAATTTGGTCTTGATATTGTGGTGCTTTCTCACGCAGAAATTGATTCAAGCTCAAAATTTGAAGTGATGGGCTCCATCGAAATCGACAAACTCTAACGTATTAAATTATGCATTAAGGAATTTCATGAACTACAAAATACACCACCTCTCACATACCGACTTAGATGGCTATGGCTGTCAGATGGTGAGTGCCCATTTTTTTGATTCGATTAGTTTTTACAACTCCAACTATGGTAAAGAAATTAACGAATGTTTCAATCAAATCTTAGCCGATATTCAAACATCAACTTTAGAAAAACACGTGATTTTAATTACGGATTTAAATTTAACGATGGAGCAAGCCACAGAATTTCAAGCTAAAGTCAATATCTGTGATAAAGAGATTATGTTGCTTGTCTTAGACCATCACAAAACAGGTGAAGAGTGTGCCAATACGTATGAATGGTACTTTTTAGATTCAAGTCGTTGTGCCACGAAAATTACCTATGACTTTTTCAGTGCCCTCTATGGTGAGAATGAGGCACTTGCACACTTTGTTAATGTGGTTAATGCTGTAGATATCTGGCTTGAAAAGGATCCTCACTTTGAGTTAGGAAAAGTCTGTATGGGACTGGTCAGTGGGGCTAAAGAAGTCAATAAAATCATGTTTCCTCGTGAAAATACAGCCTATATTTTTTCACTTCTCTCTCAAGCACAAAACTTTTTTACATGTAAAGATGCACACATTGCTTTAGACGATGCCATTCATGGGATTAAAAAAACGTATTTTAAAAACACAAATAATAATACACTCAGTAATCTTATCTCGACCTACAACGTTATGTTACTGACACGTAACAAAGAGAGAATGCAAATTAACTATAAAGAGTATAAAGGTATTCTTACATACAACATTGGTAATGTTTCTGTTATTGGCAACGATTTTTTAAGTGCCAATCCCGATTTTGATTTTTTTATGGATGTCACCTCTAAAAAGACGATTAGTTTACGATCTAATGGCAAAGTTGATGTTAGTAAAATAGCCGCTCAGATTGCCAACGGTGGAGGACACCACAACGCTAGTGGGGGTCTTCTCAGCAACTTCAAAGACGCTTTTATTTATGATAGCATCAAATCTCAAGTGATGACCATCATCGCTAACAAAGGATAAATAATGGATACAAAACAACTTGAAAAAGAACTTCAAAACGCTAAAGATGAAATTGAAGAAATGGCGATGCAACTCGCAGACATGCTAGGTGCTGCACTTTATTTTGCGGGCGTAAAACAAGAAGATTTACCTAAAGCGATTGATGTGTATGTGAATAGTTTAGATGAAGTCTTTGAAGATGAGGACGAAGAGAGTGAAATGGGCTTTGAAGAGGTTATTGAAGTGATTAATTTCATGAAAACTAAACACCCAAAACTCTTCCAAAAATAACGTTTCAAGAAAAAGGGGTTACCCCTTTTTCGCTATAAATGTCGCAAAATTCCCCCACTTAAAAACAGTTTCAATCGTTGTAAAACCGACACTTCTAAGCAGGGCTTTGTTCTCTTCTTCGGTGTAAGGAATCAACACGTTCTCTAGGGCTTCTCTTTTTTGCGCAATCTCAAAATCACTATACCCTTGTGTGCGTTTAAAGGCATAATATAAATCAATCATCTCTTTATTGAGTACCTTATCGTCAAAAACAATTTTCTCACTAAAAATAAAGAGTCCATTAGGATTAAGTGCATCGTAAATTTTACGCACAAAATCACCTCGTTGCAGAGGACGAATAAATTGAAGCATATAATTAGCAATAATCACATCTTGATACGCTAAATCAACCTGCGTAATGTCTGCTTTTTCAAGCTCTATTTTTGCCCCATACGCGTGTATCTTTTGAGCAGCTATACGTAACATCGCCTCGGCATTGTCAATCCCTAAAAGATGGTAACTTTTATTCATTTTATACAGAGCTAAAAGCGTATTAGCCGTAGAACAGCCTAAATCAACCACGTGCGCATGCTCTTTTACATGTAAACAAATTATTTTACATGTAAGGTCTAACACCTCTTTATAAAAAGGAATGGAACGCTCTAGCATATCATCAAAAACAATGGCAACATCTTCATCAAATTCAAACTGTTTGCTAATAGGTTTGGTAAATACTTTATCCATGGGAGTTCTTTTTCGTAAAATCACCTAAATAAAAATAACATGTTTTTAAAAGCTTTTTTGCATTCTCTCTATCACATACAATTTGCGCCTTAAGGTCGCTGAGGGCATTAAATTTTTGATTTTCACGTAAAAAGGCAACAAAAAAAAGTTCCACAGGTGTTGTGACGTCCAAAATATTTTCCCCAATAATATGCGTTTCAACAGAAAACATTCCATCCGTACTGTGCCGTGTCCCAATAAATGAAACCGAATCATATACCTTTTGTCCGATGCGCGAACGTGTGGCATAAACCCCTTCATGCGGAATTAAATAATCTGAAATTTTCAGATTTAAGGTCGGAACCAACTCTTTTTTTCCAATCCCCTGCCCGCTTACAATACTACCTGTTATAGCGTATTCGCGCCCTAAAAAACGGTTTGCCTCCTCAAGTCTCCCCTCAATCAAATACGTTCGAATGAGACTCGAATGAATGGAAATTCCCTGATACGTAAACTCCTCAACGACTTCAACCTCGCCATCAAATAATTTTTGCAAATCATAGGCATTACACGCACGGTGTTTTCCAAAGAAAAAGTCATACCCTACAACAATTTTCTTCAGGTTCACAAACTCTTTTTGAAGCAGTGCAATAAACTCAGCCCCACTGAGATGCTTTACCTTTAAAAAATGCAAAAACATACACGGACACCCTGCATATTCACTGCGTTTAATCCCTGGAGTCAAGTTTGCTTCATCCTTGTCAATGACGCACAACGCACCATGCTCCCCCAAACGATTAATCAGCTGACGGTGTCCTACATGAATGCCATCAAAACTACCAATGGCTAAGGTATCAACACTCTCTTTTCTTAAAATAGTAGAACGTCTCAACATTCCCCTCTTTTCCTTTTACAAGCGATTCTTTTTTCTCTATAAGTTTCCATCCAAGCCCCACTGTTTGTGACTCAAAATGTTGGTGTGCTCTTAGAATAGCTGCACCATCTTTGACTACCCCTTTGGTACTACGTTTGACATTTTTTCCCACTTCAAATTGGGGTTTAAACAAAATAATAATGTCACATTTTGCCAAACGGTCAATCTCTGATAAAAGGGTACTCACCCCAATAAATGAAACATCACAACTGACCATATCATACGTCTTATTGGGGGTAAAAAGTCGTATATCACTTTTTTCATGTAAAATAACTCGATTATCGACTCTAAGTGTGGGGTGAAGTTGCTCACTTCCCACATCCACAGCCGTCACACTTTTGGCATCTTCCTCCAACCAAACCTGCACAAAACCACCTGTACTACTGCCAATGTCAAGAACATCTAACCCTTTTACATGTAAAGAAAGTTCGTTGATAAACCCGCGTAATTTAAGTCCTGCCCGACTAACATATTGACTCAGTTTTTCCACATTCACGGTATCATTCTCACCCACATCATACGAACTTTTACGCTCTACTTTGCCATTAAGCCAAACGCTTCCCTCTTTGATGAGTTCAGCTGCTTTATTGCGACTTTGAGCCAAACCTTGCTCAAATAAATAACTATCCAATCTCATTCTATCATCCCATTTAATTCGCTCTCACTCAGTGTTTTCACACCAAGGTCTATAGCTTTGTCCAATTTACTACCTGCTTCTTCCCCAAAAATCACATAATCCGTTTTTTTAGAAACACTGCCACTCACTTTTGCGCCAAATCCCTCAAGCATCACTTTCATCTCATCACGAGATTTGGACATAGAGCCTGTTAAGACAACCGTTTTACCCGTAAAAATAGACTCAGTAATTTCCAATTTCGATGCCACAGGCGCAATAATCTCCATCAATTCTTTGGTCTCAACGGCATTGACATGAATAAACTCCACCAAACTTTTTGCCATCTCTTCACCAAAGCCCTCTAAGCTAATAATCTGCTCATGCGTTGCTTCCAACCACTCTAAACCAAAGGTTCTCGCAATCTTTTTAGCCGCTACTTCACCAATATGCTCAATGCCCAAAGCGTTGATAAACTTCTCTAAAGCCACCCCTTTGCTTTGCTCAATCGCCTCTAAAAGATTTTGCGCCTTCTTTTCTTTAAAGCCATCCAAACCTAAGAGCTGTTCCAAGCTAAGTGCGTACAAGTCTTTTACATGTAACACGACTTTTTGCGCATAGAGTTGCTCAATAATTTTATCGCCAAGCCCATCAATATTGAGTGCTTTTTTCGAAGCAAAGTGTATCATTGCCCCCACAACCCTCGCATCACACGAGAGGTTTTGGCATTTAATAAGCGCACCCTCATCCAAAAGCTCCCCTCCACACACAGGACAGCTTAACGGACGTTGTGGTGTTACTTCCGTACCATTTCTGCGCTCCACTAAGACTTTAATAATCTTAGGAATGACATCGCCACTGCGAATGATAATCACACTGTCTCCTATGCGAATATCTTTGCGCTCTATCTCATCAAAATTGTGCAGTGTGGCTCGCTCCACCACCACACCCTCGATATTGACCGCTTCCACTTCCGCCACGGGTGTCACCACCCCTGTACGTCCCACTTGAAGCGTAATGGCTTTGAGTTGTGTCACTTTTTCAATCGCAGGGAATTTAAACGCTACCATCCATTTAGGGTACTTGACGGTATAACCCAACTCCTCTTGCAAGGCAATTTCATCAACTTTAACCACCATGCCATCCATCATCATCTCGATGGCATCGCGTGTTTCAATCAATTCATGGTAAAGCGTATGAACATCTTCCACGTTTTGAGTAACAACAATGCGTGGCGGTTGTAAAAACCCCAAATCATACACAAAACGCATTTTTTCACTCAAACGTGTCTGCGTTAAGCTGTTTTCACCAATACCCCATGGATAAAACATGAGCTTACGTTTGGCTGTAACAGCTGTATCTAACTGCCTAAGGCTTCCTGCTGCTGCATTTCTAGGATTAGCAAAGAGGGACTCATTGTTTTTTAAACGCTCCTCGTTTAAACGCTCAAAATCCGCCTTTTTAATCACCACTTCGCCACGAATCTCAATTGCCCCTTGATACGCAATCTGCAAAGGAATAGAGCCAATGGTTTTAACATTTTGCGTGACATCCTCACCAATACTTCCATCGCCTCTGGTGATAGCTTGTTTTAAAGTGCCATGCTCATAAATGAGGTTCAAACTTGCCCCATCAAACTTAGGCTCACAGTAAAAGGTAAAGTGCTCTTTGACTTTTTGAACACGTTCTATCCACGCATCCAAATCGTGCACATCAAAGACATCTTCCATGCTCCACATACGGGCTTTATGAGAGGCTTTTTCAAAGCCTTCCAAGACCACACCGCCCACACGTTTTGTGGGACTATTCGCATCGGCAAAAAGAGGGTTTTCCTTCTCAAATGCCAACACTTCATGGTAGAGTATGTCATACTCTTCATCACTGGCAATGGGTGCGTCATCAACGTAATAGGCTTTTGCCCACGCTTTTAAAATCTCTATTTTTTCACTGTATTCTTGAAAATTCATGCGATGTAACTGCTGTAAATCAATTTCATAAGGGTCAAAGCGACCATCGTAAGGAAAAAGAGTCGAATAAACTTCACCTCTTTTTTAATGACCATGTTAGAGCCAAAATAAGCCCCTATCACCTGTCCAAATCCCATCAAAAAGCCAATGGCAAAAAGCACATTCCCGCTCCAGAGAAAAACGCACAAAGAGACAATGTTGCTGGTAAAATTCATTACTTTTGTTTGTGCGGTGGCTTTTTTGAGGTTAAGTCCTAAAAGGCCCACCATGGCTATCGTCCAAAACGTCCCCGTCCCAGGTCCTAAAAAGCCATCGTAAAATCCAATAGCTAAACCAAAAATAAAAAAGAAAAGGTGTTGTCCAAGGTACGCATGACGGTCACTCTCCCCCATTTTAGGTGATAAAAGTGTATAGATAAAAATCGCCACGAGCATGATGGGAATAGCTTTGGCGAGCATATTAGGATCCATCAGTAAAATGGCGTATGTCCCCAAAGCCGCACCAATAAAAGTATAAAGAACGCCTTTAGCCACTTCAGACCATTTAATAAAGCCTTTACGAATAAAATTAAACGCTGCCATACCACTGCCAAATGTGGCTTGCAATTTATTAGTAGCCAAAGCCACATGCGGAGGCATACCAGATGCCATCAATACAGGAATGGTGATAATTCCTCCACCCCCAGCAATGGCATCAATAAAACCTGCGACAAATCCTGTCACTAAAAAAATCACATAATAATAAAATTCAAATTCCATCTTTTTTTACTTCCTCAGCCTTTGTATCACACGCTTCGACCTCTTGGGCATTGTTTTCATTCTCAGGTGTGCTAACTTCACCATTACCGCAAGACTCAGCCATCTTCTCGCTTACCTCTTCTTGCGTTTCCAAAGAGCTATAAAGCTCCAACGCCCCTTTGGTGGCTGAGGAAACTTCATTGTAACTTCCATCACGAATGTGTCGCCAAATATCACGTTTGACAAGGCTTAAAACATAACGTCTATCGCCACCGACAACCCGACCTAATTCATTTCCTCCACACTCATGGCAA
>RZYK01000310.1 GCA_009930355.1 Campylobacterota bacterium
CTTGCTTTTAAAATATCTTTGAATCGTTCCATAGCTAACCTTTACATGTAAAGAAATATTCTATAAAAACATGGCTTAGTCTGTAATTAACAAAATGTAACACATAGTTAAATGAAAACTAATTCTAAACAGTATTAATTACTATTTAAGATAAATATTCTTAAAGTAATTTATAATCTTAAAAAGGAGAAGAAATACAAATTTCTAAGGTACTTAGTCTGTGTGCACTTAGTGCAACGGTTGTTTTGGGGGCAAATAATTTGGTTCAAAAGGTGAAAGATAATGGTATTGAAGCTATTCCAACCAGTCAATTAGAGCTTTTAAAATTGATTGATGATCCCAAAGATCCAATTACTGATGCCAAAGTAGAATTGGGCAAAAAACTCTACTTTGACCCTCGTATGTCTAAAAGTTCTTTAATTAGTTGTAATACCTGTCATAATTTAGCTTTAGGCGGTGCAGATGGCATTGCAGCAGCGATTGGGCATGGTTGGACAGCCAATCCTGCACACCTAAACTCTCCGACTGTATACAATTCAGTCTTCTTTAAAGCGCAGTTTTGGGATGGTAGAAGTCCTCACTTAGCCGATCAAGCACAAGGTCCTGTTCAAGCAGGTCCTGAGATGGCAGCACCACCTAAGTTAGTTGAGCAACGTATTAATTCTATCCCTGAGTATGTCAATGAATTTAAATTTGCGTATGGAGATAATGTCAAAATTAGCTTTGAAAAAATCACGTCAACGATTGCTATTTTTGAAAAAACACTCATTACTCCTTCTCGTTTTGATGATTTTATGAATGGTAATGATAATGCTCTAAGCAAAGCAGAAAAAGAGGGACTTGAAGTTTTTATGGATAAAGGATGTGCGGCATGTCACAACGGTGTGGCTTTAGGTGGAACGATGCAACCATTCCAAGTGGCAGGTAAATACAAATTTGCTTCTCTTGGCGGTTTTTCGGGGGATAAAGATGGTATGGTGAAAACGCCAACACTACGAAATATCACTGAAACAGCGCCTTACTATCACAATGGTGCGATTTGGACACTCAAAGAAGCCATTCAAGAGATGGGAAGTACACAGCTTGGTATTACGATTAACGATGCAGAGGCTGCAAAAATTGAAACATTTTTGAAAGCATTAAAAGGAAGAAAACCCGCGGTTACGTATCCAGAATTACCAGAGAGTACAGCAAAAACACCAAAACCTGACGCTAAACTGTAAGGTCAATCAAACCTCTTAGGCAAGACCTAAGAGGTTTTTAACACGTTTTATTCAACGCCTCGCACTTTTTTCATCTCTTCTTCTCTCTCTTTCAAGAAAGTTTCTAAGTTATATTTTTGGCGGTATTGTGGAGTCATAAGATGAATGAGCATATCTCCCATATCAATAACGGTCCAGTTATCATCCGCATCAACATTTAGAAAATTCTCTCCAGCACCTTTAAGTTCCGTTTTAAGGTGATCTAAGAGTGAAAGTCCGTGTCTCTCACCCATGGTTGTTGCAATAATGACGGTATTTACAAAATAGTCTTTGCCACTCATATCAAACACTTGAATATCTTCTGCTTTTTTATCACTTAAAGCAGTGACGATTCTTTCAATTCTATTATCCATTGGATTCCTTGTGTAAAAGGCTATCACTTCATTTTCAATGGCTTTTGGGATAAAACGTTTGTCTAAAAATGAGCGTAGCTTTGAAGAGCTGATATTAACATGAATTGGTAAAATTTTCAAGTCTTTGGGGGGAGTAAATGTTCCACGCGGTGCAACAACAAACTCAACAAGCGTGCAAAGTTCTTCATAGCGGTTCCATTTAGGGAGCGTTGCATACGAATCACTTCCAACAATGAGATAAAGTTTTGAATCAGGGTAAAGACTTTTTACATGTAAAACGGTTTCAATGGTGGGAACTTGCCGTTTTTGGTCACATTCATAGGAAAAAATTTCTACTTTTTCGATGCCTTTAAACATCTGTGCAAGCCAGTTTTGACGAAGCTTAGCTGGCGCACAAAAACTCTCTTTAAAAGGACTCAGGTACGTTGTGACAATAAGCAACTTATCAATATCCAAGACTTCAAGGGCTTTAGTAACAATGGACTCATGCCCCGAATG
>RZYK01000311.1 GCA_009930355.1 Campylobacterota bacterium
AGGTGGATATGGTACCAGCGTAACGCCTGTTTCACAATTTTATTTTCAACAAGCATTTAACAACGTGATGTTTGGACCATGGAAAAAAATTGCAGAAGGTTATGGCAAAATGGTCTTAGGTTATTTTGGAAAAACACCAGTCGCACCTGATTCTGAAGTAGTCTCACTTGCAAGCGAACAGCTTAAACTTCCTCCTACAACAAAAAATGCACTTGATTTAGCAGATGCTGATGATACAAAATCCCTTTTACATGTAAAACAGATTTTAGAAAAAGAAAACCTTGACGTGAGTGAAGAAAATCTTTTAATTGCTGCAGCGTGTAAGGAAAAAGGAATTGCTTTTCTAAAAGGCGAAGCCAAAGTGAATGTAAGAAAAGTTTCTGCTAAAAAAGAGGAAAGTGTTTCTAGCCAGAGTGATTTTACTGTGACGGTTAACGGTCAAAAATACCATGTGAAGTCTGAAAACAATAGTGCTTCTATTATGGTGAATGGTGAAAATTACGAGATTGACATTACTGAGGGTTTTGAAGAGGGCAGTGTATCATCATCGGTATCTTCCAAGGGAGCTTCTTCAGGAGTAGAAATTAAAGCGGGTCTACCTGGTTCTATTTTTAAAGTCTTAGTGAATGTTGGAGATAAAGTGACTGAGGGACAAGTCGTCGTGATTATTGAAGCAATGAAGATGGAGATAGAAGTGACTGCTCCAAGTGCTGGTGTGGTAAGTGCCGTTAAGGTTAAACAAGGTGATACCATTGTTAATGGTCAAGTCCTTGTTATGTTGTAAAGAGTTAAATATGAAAAAAGTGATTATTTATCTTTTCATGCTAATAAGTTTGAGTTTTATGACAACATCTTTGTATGCTAGTGATGTCGCAAAAGAAAATCTTAATCAAGATTATAAATCTAAGAGTGTTTCTGAACTTTTTGGTTCTTTATATGAATCAACAGGCTTAAATGCTATTATCAATCCTACTGAAGGGTTGGTCTCTCATGGGACTGTTGTCTCTGTTTTTAATCAGAGTGGTGGAAGAATCATGATGATGGCTATTTGTTTTGTTTTGTTCTATCTTGCCATCGCAAAGGGATTTGAACCATTATTATTGATCCCTATTGCTTTTGGTGGCTTTTTGGCAAATATCCCATTAGCAGATATTGCAGGACCTGATGGATTTTTGGGTATTTTATTTAATATGGGAGTATCAACAGGACTTTTTCCTATTATTATTTTTATGGGGGTAGGGGCAATGACCGATTTTGGTCCATTGCTTGCTAATCCTAAAATGGCACTTCTTGGGGGTGCTGCACAATTTGGTATTTTTGGTACGATTGTAGGTGCGGCAGCTCTTTCTCAATATACGGGTGTTATAGATTTTTCACTTAAAGAAGCGAGTGCTATTGGTATTATTGGTGGGGCAGATGGTCCTACTTCTATTTTTGTTGCCTCAAAATTAGCGCCTGATTTATTAGGTGCTATTGCCGTTGCTGCATACTCCTATATGGCATTGGTTCCTATTATTCAACCTCCAATCATGAAAGCACTCACAACAAAAGAAGAACGCAAAATCAAGATGGAGCAGTTGCGAGAAGTTTCAAAATTAGAAAAAATTGTCTTCCCATTAACGGTAATGGTGATTTGTATTTTGATATTGCCTGATGCTACACCATTAATCGGTGCATTAACGTTTGGTAATTTTGTCAAAGAATCGGGGATGGCAAAACGTCTTTCAGATACCATGGAAAATTCATTGATTAATATTGTTACTATTTTCTTAGGACTTTCTGTTGGCTCAAAATTAGCAGCGGAGAAATTTTTAGTGCCTGAAACATTAGGTATTATTGTTTTAGGATTGATCGCTTTTTCTATGGGAACGGCTGGTGGTGTTATTATGGCTAAAATTATGAATAAATTTAGTACACATAAAATTAATCCATTGATTGGTTCAGCGGGTGTGAGTGCTGTACCAATGGCGGCTAGAGTTTCAAATAAAGAAGGTATGAAAGAAGACCCTACCAATATGCTTTTAATGCATGCGATGGGTCCAAATGTGGCAGGTGTTATTGGCTCAGCAGTTGCAGCAGGTGTTCTGTTGTCTATTTTTAAATAAATGTT
>RZYK01000062.1 GCA_009930355.1 Campylobacterota bacterium
ATATTTTTAAAATAATCCAAATCCAAAAATAAAAAAGCCATCGAAGTAGATTCACTCAAACGTCTTTTTTCAAACTCCTGCCTTAAATAAGCCCGATTAGGTAATTTAGTCAAAGGATCATTGAGTGCCAAAAAGAGCATATCTGCTTGAGATCGTTTACGTTCACTAATATCTCGATGTGTTCCTGCAAGTCTTAAGGGAGCACCTGTTTTTTCATCTCGTTTAACAACAGCACCAGAGCCTTCAATCCAAACCCAATGCCCATCCGCATGTTGCATTCTAAATTCAATGATATAAGGCTTATTGTGACGAATGGTATTCTCAATCGCTTTATCTACAATAATTTTATCACTGGGATGAATACGGTTAGACCAATCTGTAATCGTATGTTCAATCTCATCACGGTTTAAGCCTAAAAAAGAGAGCCATCTATCATTGACCATTTGTGTATTGTGCACATAATCCCAGTCCCAATAGCCAAGATTTGCCCCTTCAATTACATATTCTAAGCGTTGCTGATGCTCATGAAGATTTTTTCGCATCGTATCAATTTCATCAATTTTTCTTTTAATTAAAACATACAGCATCAAAGAAGTAATGAAAACAAAAAAGAGTCCTTTAACTGTCTGTACAGAGCTCAGTAAAGAAGCGTCTTTAATGAAAAAACCCAAGATAGTATCAGAGAATAAAATCCATAAAATAGAAAAAAAAGCATAGACAAAAACAATACGTAAAGAATTCAACATAATACGCATAAGCTTATTCTCCTTAACATATCGCTACATCCATGAGTCTATTATACAGATATTTATATTATTTTGATAAAAATTCAGCTAAGATTCAAACTTAAAATTCACTTCTGAGGCGGTCGTTTATGTTTGGTCTAGGTTTTTCTGAAATCCTCGTCATTGCGATTATTGCTATTTTATTTTTAGGTCCTGAAAAACTTCCTGATGCAATGGTAAAAGGTGCAAAATTTTTCAAATCATTTAAGAACAGCATTAATGATGTCAAAAGCTCTTTTGAACAAGAGATGAAAATTCAAGAACTTAAAGAAGAAGCACTTACCTATAAAAAAAAGCTAGATGAAGCAGCCACCAGCGCAAAAAAAGTGATTACCTTTGATGAACTTGAAGAGATTAAAAAAACAACACAAGGGGTTACTGACTCCTTAAAAGAGTTAGAAAACAGTGTCAAAGAGAGTACCTCTTTTGAGTCAATTACAACACCCATAGAACCAACCACACTAGTAACACCCACCCCCTCCCCCCTTGTAGCAGAAACTAAAAAAGAGGAAAATGTCTAATGTTTGATGAGTTAAAACCCCATTTAGCAGAACTTCGTAAGCGCCTTAGCATCTCTTTAGCCGTTGTCATTGTTATGTTCTTGGTCTGTTTTTCTTTTTGGCAACCCATTTTAGATTGGATGATTGCACCACTAAAAGAAGTTTTACCTGCGGGAAGTAGTGTTATTTTTACGGGTGTTCAAGAACCTTTCTTTACTGCTATGAAAGTAGCATTTTTTGCAGGCTTTATTGTCTCTTTGCCTGTAATTTTTTGGCAATTTTGGCTCTTTGTCGCACCAGGACTCTATGACAATGAAAAACGCCTTGTGATTCCTTTTGTATCTGCTGCCACGTTAATGTTTTTAATGGGAGCGGCTTTTTGTTACTACATTGTTGTTCCTCTAGCCTTTGCCTTTCTTATTGGCTTCGGTAGCACACTTTTTACAGCCCTGCCGAGCATTGGTGAATATGTTGGGTTTTTCACCAAAATCTTAGTGGGATTTGGTCTTTCTTTTGAAATGCCTGTCATTATCTTTTTCTTTGCAAAATTAGGCTTAGTTGACGATAAGGGATTAAAAGAATTTTTTCGCTATGCCATTATTATTATTTTTATTTTAGCAGCAATGCTCACACCTCCTGATGTTCTTTCTCAGTTTTTGATGGCAGCTCCGCTGATTATTTTATATGGTATTTCCATTTTAGTTGCCAAAGCCGTCAATCCTTATGTACCGAGTGAAGAAGAGAGTGAAAATACTGATGAAAAAATAAAAGAAGAGGACTAAGCCATCGATCCGCTTCTAAAATCCACTTATGACTACACGCTTCCTCCAGAGCTCATTGCCACCCATCCTGTTGAACCACGGGATGAGGCGAAACTCTTGGTGTTTAATCGACAAAATGGCACAGTGACCCATACCCTTTTTAAAGAGCTATTTCATTATTTACCTCAAAACATAGCGGTGCTTCTTAATGATACAAAAGTTGTTAAAGCACGTGTTTTTGGAAAAAAAGAGAGTGGTGGTGAAATTGAACTGCTCTTAAATGCCCCCTTACATGAAAATTTTTACTCTGTTTATATTAGAGGTCGTGTTAAAAAAGGAATGAAACTTCATTTTGATCAAGCACTAGAAGCAGAAGTTATTGAACTTAAAGAAGATGGCACACGTATTGTTGCCTTTTTTAAAGAGAAGAAAGCACTGCATACGCAAGCACTTTTTGATAGTTTAGAGACGATTGGGCATATTCCTCTGCCACCGTACATTAAACGTGAAGATACACGAGAAGATACAATAGATTATCAAACGGTTTTTGCCAAAGAACAAGGTGCTGTAGCAGCGCCTACTGCGTCTCTTCATTTTACAGACAGCATGTTTGGAGCACTTAAAGAGCATTATGAAACGCATTTCTTAACCTTACATGTAGGGGCAGGAACGTTTAAACCTGTTGAAGCGGAACATATTTTAGAACATGTTATGCACTCAGAAATCTATGCTATTCCAGAACGTACATGTAAACTCATTGATTCGCAAAAACCTCTTCTTGCCGTTGGAACAACCGTGACTCGAAGTGTTGAGTATTATATAAGAACCAAAGAACCTCTAGGAAAATGTAACCTTTTCTTACACCCTAATAATCCACCCTTGCGTATCAATCATCTTTTAACCAATTTTCATCTCCCTAAATCCACGCTCATTATGTTGGTTGCTTCGTTTGTGGGAATTGAAAAAACACTAGAATTATATAATGAAGCCGTAAAAGAAAAATACCGTTTTTTCTCTTACGGTGATGCGATGCTGATTATTTAGCGTTTTATGCTTTCATATCCAGCAAAGCACCAAGCATTTCATCTTGAGCTTGAATGGGTTTTGTATTCGCTTCAAAAGCCGTTTCGAGTGAGATTTGGTCTGTAAACTCAGTCGCTAAATCGATACTATTTTGAGTTTGAGCACTCTGCGCCACAACTGCATCATTTTGGTTTGTAATGGTTGTTTGTGTTGCTTTAAACTCTTCTGTATTGACATTAGCAACATTATGAGCGCTGTTTCCCATCCAGCTTGACATTGCCATCATCGCATTTGAATTAATCTGCATGAGAAGCTCCTTTTTTATTAGAGTTCTTTCAGAACTCTCGACATAGCCTTTAAAGCAAAGCTCTAAAGGCTATGTTAACACTGGGTTTTCCTCGGCGGAATGCCCACGCACCCTTGGTGCTTTTCCTTCTTACAAAATGCGTTTTACAAGAAGTCTGTTCAAGCAAACTATACTCTGCTTCTCTTAAAAAAGTTCTAAACTAATAAAACTAAACATAAATCGTCTCATTTTTCTTGACAATATGCACTTTACTCTCTGTATTTTCTTTCAAATAAACTTTAAAAAGTTCCAATTTATCAGGCTCGCCATGAATCAAATAAATATGCTCTAAACCTTGCATCTTTTGAATCCATTGGAGCATATCCGATCTATCTGCATGGGCTGAAAATCCATTAATCGTATGAATTTTTGCACGCACTTTAATCTCTTCCCCATAAATACGAATAAATTGCTCTCCCTCCACAATATCACGTCCTAGTGTACCTTTTACTTGAAACCCTACAAAAACAACAGCATTTTTTGGATTCCAAATGCGTTGCTTCAAATGGTGTAACACCCTTCCTCCCGTACACATACCACTTCCAGCAATAATAATCGCCTTTTTTTCGACGTCATTAATCTCCATAGAATCTTTTCTGCGCTGGGTTAAATGCAGTTGGGGGAATGAAAAAGGATCATCCCCTAAGCTTACATGTAAACCCAATTCTTTATTAAGCTCTGAGGGATACTTATGATAAATCTTCGTTGCCTCAATGGCTAAAGGACTGTCTAAAAAAACATGACAATTCTGCAACAGTCCTTCTTGATGCATCTGATGCAGTAGCCACAAAATCTCTTGTGTACGCTCTAAGGCAAAAGAAGGAATCACAACATTTCCACCCTCTTGCAAAGTTTGAACAATCACTTCGTTAAACTCTTTAATGCTTTCCTTGAGTGGGCGATGTTCTCTATCACCATAGGTTGA
The DNA here is from genome assembly GCA_009930355.1 of Campylobacterota bacterium. Lineage (GTDB taxonomy): Bacteria > Campylobacterota > Campylobacteria > Campylobacterales > Sulfurospirillaceae > Sulfurospirillum. Next base: position 4,341 of record RZYK01000062.1, read on the forward strand.
TTCAATAAAAAGAGTATTCGCCTGACGCAGAGGTGTGAGTTGATTGAGCAAAAGACGATTTTTACTGCCCAAATCACCCGAAAACACCACACGCTTCTCTTCACCATTCTCTTCTTTAAAGAAAAGAGAAAGATAAGCACTGCCCATAATATGCCCTGCATTGTGAAAGCTGAGTTCTAAAAAAGGAGCAATTTTAATTTTTTCATCATAATGGGCATAGCGTCTTTTTTTAGCAAAAACTTGCTCTACATGCTCTTTGGTATACAAAGGTTCCTGAACCAAAGCCTCATCCCCTCTTCGAAGTGCTTTTCTTAGCTGTGTTTCATACTCTTCCAGCAATAAAACAGCACTATCAAGAAGCATAATATACGCAATATCCAAGGTCGCTTCTGTGGCAATAATCTCTCCACGAAATCCTTCTTTAACAAGCTTTGGAACACGCCCTATATGGTCGGTATGAGCATGGGTTAAAATCAAATAATCAATTTTTGAAGCTTCAAATCCAAAAGGCTGATAGTTTTCCTGCCACAATTCACCTTGAATCATCCCACAATCAATCAAAATTTTAATGGAGCCAATTTCAACCAGATGACACGAACCTGTCACCATAGAAGCCCCACCGTATGATGTCACTTTTGCCATTGTTTATCCTTTAGTGTATAAACTTATCAATAATCACTTTGTACTTTTTCTCAATCACATGACGTTTCTTTTTCAGCGTGTTGGTTAACTCTTCACCCACGGTAAACTCTTTATCTAAAAAGTGAATATTTTGGAGCTTTTCAAAAGGTTTAAATCCCTCTTTTTGATGCAACATAGCATTCATTTCACTTTTAAGTTTTGCAACTATGTGTTGGTCTTCCATCACTTGCTCAATCGTATGTACCACTTTATCAAAATTCACCGCTACATACTCTTTAAGCTTTTCAAAATCAGGCACAATCAGCGCACCCAAACCTTTTTTAGTGTGCCCAACCAAGATAGCATCGCTAATAAATGGCAACATAGAGAGGGTCGATTCAATGCGGGAGGGATCAACATTTTCACCATTAGCAAGAACAATAATCTCTTTTGAACGTCCCGTGATGACAAGCTCCCCTTTAAGGGTTAATTTCCCCAAATCTCCAGTTTTAAAGAAACCATCTTCGCTGAAACTTTTAGCATTCTCTTCAGGGTTATTGTAATATCCATGCATCACCTGATCACCCTTGACCCAAATCTCACCAATGTCACCTGCTCCTAATTGCTCACCCTCTTTAGAGACAATCTTAAGCGTGGTTCCCTCCACAGGAAGTCCCAAGGTAGAGAAGGTATTGCACTGAAGCGCACGACCAGAAATAACAGGCGCACACTCACTCATCCCATACGCATTCACAATACGAATACCAATCGCATCAATCCATGCATCTAAGAAATCGGGCAACGCACCACCCCCACTCACTGCCAAACGAAGTCTACCTCCAAACTTTTCTTGCACAAGGGCTAATTTTTTCTGAGCGATGCTATAAAAAGGATACAGGAAAAAACAGGTCAAATATGCCACGGTTTTTTCTTTACATGTAAAAAGAAGTGAGGGGGTTTTAAAACAGGGAAGTTCGTCATCTATGACACGTTTTGCACGTTTATACGCGATAGAAATAGCAATAAGTTTTTTAAAAATTTTGGCTTTTTTTGCGTCGGTTTTTTCTAATGTGGTATTAATCTTTGTATACATAGACTCCCAAAGCCTAGGAACGGTTGCTACGATGGTCGGCTTATACTGCTCCAAATCCGCTGCAAAAGTTTTAATGGTCGAATAGACCGTACAGCACCCACGGGAAAGTGCCACATACTCCGCCGCCCGCTCAAAAATATGCCATGAGGGTAAAATAGAAACCCATATATCCGTACTCTGAAGCGCAATGAGTGGCGGAATTTCTCGTACATTGTACATAATGTTTTTATGACTTAAAGGAACGCCTTTTGGTGTTCCAGTCGTCCCTGAGGTATAAATAATGGTGACACTATCTTCTTCATCCAGCGCTTCTTTGCTTTGAATAAACGCTTCCACTTCATCCGTATGAATGGCTCTGTCTTTTAAAATATCTTGATACGAATACAAATTACTCAAAAAAGAGTGCACACCAGGGGCTTCAACAATAAAAATAGCGTTCAAAGATGGGGGCAATACTGCTTCATAGCGCTGATACATTTGCTCGTTTTCAACAATAAAAAACTCCGCACCTGAGTGATTTAAGATAAACGCTAACTCTTGCGATGGTGTATCGCATCCTCTAGGAATACTGATAGCCCCTAATGAGACCAGTGCCAAATCTGTTACCATCCACTCATAGCGATTATCGCATACAAACATCACTTTGGAATTTTTTGTAATTTTTTTGGCTTTAAACGCACGAGCGAGTACCAAAACATCTTCAAACAACTTTTCGTAACTAACGTCAAATTCTTGTTGGGCAACTTTGTAAATAAAAGCTTTTTTTTCTTTATGGTCTTCATAGGTTCTAAGAAACATATGAAACAGTGTATTTTCAGCACAATGCAAGCACAATCCCTTTAGTAAAAATCTTCCTTATTGTACCTAAAAGAGAAGACTATCGTAAGCGAAATGCTTTAAAAACGAGGAAAAGAATCAAAAGTTGTACACACAAAAGTCCTACATGTAAAAAATAAACTTGTGTCTGTTTGTCTACAATGCCCAAAAAGCCAATCGCTTTATAAAAGAGATAAGAAGCGACCATACCCAACAAATATCCCTTTTGTTTCATCACATCGGCAAAAGAAAGGAGTACTGTTTTTTTCAAAACCAACGTTTCCATTCGCATCAAATAATTACCAAAAATAAAGGTAATCTGATACGCACTATAAATAAACAGTGCATTGGCATAGGAAATATTAAACCACAACACTGAAAAAATAATAAGCAAAGCAATGGCTTCCACCATTAAAGTCACAGCGAAAAATACAAAAAGATTCATCATCTTTTCGTATTTTTTAGCCACTACGAGTAAACCTATGGCAAGCCCAATACCTCCTAATGAAAATACCGAAGGCTCAAGCGGTGTGTAAAGCACAAAAACACTCCCCACTGCCATGCCAAAAAAGAAAGAGTTTAAAAGCTTATACCATAGATAAGGACGTAGAATAAGTTTCATTAGAATTTCGCCTGAATACCCGCATAATAACTACGTTCTGCAGATGCGTAACCATAAACGCTCTGATAATAGCGGTCAAAAAGGTTATTGACTTTCACATACACATCTACATCTTTGGTCATATGATAGGTCAGCTTTGTATTCGCAACAAAATAGTTTCCCGTCTCATTGGTTGAAACATCTTTTCGTGAGCCAATGTATGTCCCGTTAATATTCCATGCAATTTGTTTAATTGGCATATACGTAGCATAAAGTGTTGTTTGATAACGTGGTCGATTCACCAATCTATCGCCATCTTCATCTTTGGTATCCACATAAGTATAGTTCGCACCTGCTAAGAGAGATTGAAACAACAGTTGTTCGTACGAAATTTCAACCCCTTTTAGAACAGATGTACCATCAATATTTTTATTGTTCCATGTTGCACTATCCCAGCTAATCATATCTTCGATTTCATTTCTAAAGAAATTAATGGTTAATCCAACATACTGTAATCCTACATTAAAACTTTGAATATTTTCAGGTTTTAAGTCTCCATTGCTATACATAAGTTCCCAAATATTAGGTATTTTATACGCTGTTCCATAGTTTGTATAAATATTAAAATCATTGCTAAACAGATATTTCACACCCACTTTGCCAGTCGTTTTATCATCAAAATCACTGTATTTATCGTAGCGAAGCGCCTCTGTTAAAATGACATTACCAAATTTGTTTGTATTGTTCATATAAAGTGCTTTGGAATTTTCATTTAATTCCTCTTTTGGTTGTGCCACGTACTCAATATCAAGGTCACGTTTTTCATAGGTTCCACCAAAAACGAGCATTCCATTGTCATAATATTTCCATGTATCTTTCATTTCTATGGATGGGACTTCTGCTTCATAATTTTTAACATCATAAGAATTTGAAGCTTCTAATTCTTTTCGTTGAAAGGTACTTTTAGAAAGCGTTGTCTCTATGACATGATTCGCAATAAAATATTTATAGGTTAGATAACCTGAACGCTGTTTTAAGTCACTATGCTGTGTGCTATTGGGTGCTAGATAACCATCATAACTGCTTAAAGCATTAATATCATGATACCCTGCTTCAATACGATTGGAATCATTTATCCAATACCCACTTTTTAAATTGATTGTCGTATTTCGGTACGCATCATCTTCGTAATTGTCAATATCTTTTCGCCAAGGTGCTTGTGCACTAAATCCATCTTCAACCACACGTTGAACAGAGAGTATGGCATCAAATCTATCAGTTTTATGCGAAAGAGAGGTATTAAAACTTTTATGCCCATAACTTCCTATCTCAACGCCCGCACTTCCATGCGTTCCTTTAGGAGCACTTTTAGTAATAATGTTAATCACACCTGCCGCTGCATCAGCTCCCCACACACCACTTTGCGCTCCTTTTATCACCTCTATACGCTCAATATCACCCACTAAAAGGTTACTAAAATCAGCACCTAAACTATTGCTAGGGTCGTTATAACGAATGCCATCTACCATCACTAGTGTATACTTATTTGCCATACCTTGTATAAAAACACTTTTGGTTGCACCTAGTCCACCACTGGATGTTATGCTAATTCCAGAAATGGTATTTAATGCCTCAGTAACAGTTACAATGCCTTTTTGGGAGAGTTCTTCGGAGGCGATAATGCTCACATTATCGGTCACGTTGGTCGCACTGACCAGAGATTTAGAAGCAGAGTAAACTTCAGACTTTTGCGCTTTAATTTTTTTCGAGATAACCACAGCAGGCGCACGTGTCTCTTCAAGCACCTCTGATGTTTCCGATGAAGATTCTGCTTTTGGCGCATAGAGTTGCTTTTCAGTGTCCACCACGCTTTGCACTTCACTGGCAATTGCAATGGTTGTATTTAAAGCAAGAATAGCCGCCAAGCTAAAATACTTCCCTCGAAATCCTTTGAGTTTTTTCATAGATTCTCCTTAAAATTTTGGAGAAAAATTTTACCTTAAAAAGCCATAAGTAATCTTTACATGTAAAACACTTTTTAGCCTAAAAGCGTTATAAATCTTTACATGTAAAAGAGTTTTACCTTATTTTTGATGACCTAGAAGGAAAAAATGAATCCAAATCCCCTAAGCCCAGAAGAAGAATATATTATCGTTCATAAAGGAACTGAAATGCCTTATTCTGGTGAGTATAACGACTTTTATGAAGAAGGAGTTTACCACTGTAAACGCTGTCATTCGCCTTTGTATCGATCTTCTTCAAAATTCAAATCAGGCTGTGGATGGCCTAGCTTTGATGATGAAATAGAGGGTGCCGTTCAACGCAAAATTGACAAAGATGGTAGGCGTAGTGAAATTCTCTGTAAAGCCTGTGGAGCGCACTTAGGACATGTATTTGAGGACGAAGGGTTCACTCCTAAAAATACACGCCATTGTGTCAATTCACTCGCCCTTACCTTTGCTCCTCAAAAAAAATAGTTTTGAGTTTATGCTATAATACCCGTTCAAATTATTTTAAAAGGAATTTCGTATGACCCAAAGCGAACCAGACTCGTGTAGCT
>RZYK01000063.1 GCA_009930355.1 Campylobacterota bacterium
GTATGAGGCGATTGTAAGCCTTAATAGTTTATAATAAAGACATTTTAACGAAGGATTTTGCGTGAACATTCCCCATATTCCCGTGCTTTTAGAAGAGGTCAAAACGGCATTTTCTAGTATTCAAGAGGGCATTATTATTGATTGTACGCTAGGGTATGGTGGGCACAGTGAAGCACTTTTGGAACAAAATCCGACTATTAAGCTTATTGGATGTGACCAAGATGAAGAGGCGTTAGCGTTTAGCAAAAAGCGTTTGGAGCGTTTTGGGGAGCGAGTCATGGTGCACCATGGAAATTTTAGCTCCGTGATTGCTCAGTATGCGCATTTGCCGATTCGTGGTATTTTAGCCGACATTGGGGTTTCTTCCTTGCAACTCGATAAAAAAGAACGTGGTTTTGCTTTTGACTCTGATGTGCTTGATATGCGGATGAATCCGAGTCAATCGTTAAGTGCTTATGAAGTGGTGAATCATTATTCCCAAGCGCAATTGGAGTTTATTTTCAGAGAATACGGCGAAATTCATGCCTATCAAAAAATGGCTCAGCTGATTTGTGAAGCTCGACTCAAAGCACCCATACAAAGTGCTAAAGAGCTCTCTAAAATTGCTCAAAAAGTCCCAGGTAAAAAGAGCATTCATCCCTCAACGCTTCTGTTTCAAGCGATTCGTATTGAGGTCAATAACGAATTAGGGGTATTGACACAGCTTTTAGAGAGTATTCACAACGCTGGGTTTAAGCAGTGTATTGTAGGGATTATCTCGTTTCACTCTTTGGAAGATCGTATTGTAAAGCAGACGTTTAAACTTTGGAGTCAAAACTGTATTTGTCCGCCACACGTGATGCGTTGTACGTGTGGCAATAACCATGCGTTAGGCAAAATTATTAGCAAAAAGCCGATTGAGGCAACATCTTCTGAGCTTAAAAAAAACCCACGCAGCAGGAGTGCAAGGCTTCGTGTCTTTGAGATAAGAGGCGAAAATGGAAGATAAAAACGAACTTTTAGAGCAGTACGATGCGGAACAAAAGGTTGAGAAAAACCTTGATTTTCGTTTTTTAATGCTCGTTTATATGGTGATGGGTGTTGCTTTTTTATTGGTTCTGCCCAAAATCTACATTAAAAATCAAATTTACTACATGAGCCGTGATATTGGAAAGCTTTACGGTGAATACTCTATTCTCAAAGAAGAGAACCGCGTTTTGAAACAAAATTTGGAAAATATGCGTTTTAAAAACCAGATTTTAGACACGATTTATATTGAATAATTATTTTACATGTAATGATTTTAGGAGCGATGTATGCCACAAGAGATAGTGATTTTGGTTATTTTAGGTTGTTTTTTAGGAATGATGGTGGCTTTTGGTTTTTGGATGAAATCGTTATTGAATGAAAAAGAGCAGGTATTGGCTGAGCTCCAAAGAAAATATGAAAATTTAGGTGCAGAAAATTTACGCTTAAACATGCATAACACTAAACTTAATGCCGAAATCGAAGCCCAAAAAGAGGGCAATGCACGGCTTAAAGTTGATTTGGATGAGCAGGGCAAAAAGCTAGAGTTAAAGCTTAATGCCATTATGGAAAATCATTTGGAGCAAAAGCTTCAAAAACTCGATGCCACCTCTACCAAATCGCTTGAAACCTTGCTAAAACCCTTTAAAGAAAATCTCGATACTTTCAAAAAAAGTGTGGAAACCTCTCAAGAATCGAGCATTAAAAAATTCGCAGAACTCTCCAAAGAAATCGAACTGGTCGCACGGGCTGGGATGAATATCTCCAAAGAAGCAGAAAACTTGACCAAGGCGTTAAAGGGTAAAAAACAAGCGCAAGGCAGTTGGGGTGAGATGATACTGGAGAGTGTATTGGAGTACTCTGGACTCATCAAAGGGGTGCATTATGAAACGCAAGAGAGTTATAAAGATGAAGAGGGTCGTACCAAGCGCCCCGATGTGGTGATTAAACTCCCTCAAGAGCGTACTATCATCATCGACTCAAAAGTCTCTTTGAATAGTTACGATGAACTCATTCGTGCGCAAAGTGATGAGGAGAAAAGCATTGCTTCTAAGGCACTCTCTTTGGCGTTTCGTGAACATATCGACACGCTGGATAGCAAAGACTATGCGCACTACAAACAAGGAACGCTTCAGTATGTTTTTATGTTTGTGCCCATTGAGGGTGCTTTTTCGGTGGCAATCCATGAAGACCCCAAACTTTACGAGTATGCGCTTCGTAAACACATCGCCATCGTCAATCCCTCAACGCTGACGGTTTCTTTGCGCACCATTTATCTCTACTGGCAAAGCGAGCAATCCAGCACGCTGGCTTCAAAGCTTTTTGAAGAAGCAGGCAAAATGTACGACAAAATGGTCGGCTTTGCGGAGAGCTTTAAGCGTGTTGGCTCACAGCTTCAAACGCTCAATTCTAGCTATGAAATGGCGCATAAACAACTCTCAGAAGGTTCTGGCAATATCTTAGGACGTGTGGAAAACTTGAAGCGTTTAGGCGCAAAGGCGACTAAAAATCTTAAAGATGCAAAGATTGAGTATCAAGACTTTTCAACCGATATGGAGCTCATTGAAGAGAAATAACCTTTACATGTAAAGGTTATTTCTCAAATAAAATCGCAATATACCGCTTCGCCCACAATCCAAAAATAATCACCCACAACCCAGCAACGCTCAGTACCGCATGTACGTAGCCATACTGAGGGAAAATACCCGCCACAATACGAATAAGCGTCATCAGTTGAATCAACCCAAAAAGTGTCACAGCATAGGCATCCGCTTTTGGGGTGCGTCCTGAATGTCCCAAAATAACCCGTGTTCCAAAACCTATGAGAACGGTGGTAAAGTATCCTAGCGCTAAGGTGTGCAGAGGAGATTTTTCAACGTAAATGGGCGCTCCTAAAAGAGCACTAAAATCAGACACGACAAACAGTCCAAATGCCACAGGTGCCCACCAAATAGAGAGAAACAGTACCCATAAAATGGCAGGTGCTTTGGTAAAAGGCAAGCGCCATTTCACCAACTCATAGGTAATAACACCAAACAAAAGCGCATCCGCCATAAAGGCATTAATGTTTAATCCCTCAAGAATGATTTTCCCTAAAAGCCCTCCAAAAACAATGGCTAAAAAATGCTTGCTTTTATGAATCGTATACCCTGCAATGCTATTGGCAGCAAAAAAAGGCATCATTTTTTGTGAAACGATAAGGACAATAAAAAACGTATAAAGGTAAAAACTTATACCCACAGCCACGCTGTACGTTGGCATAAAAGCATCAGCGATAAATAAGATTTGTCCTAGTGCTCCAAAAGCAAAAGCAAGGAGCATCCATGCGGTATCTGTTTTAGTGCTCACGTTGCTCTGCGTATGAAAATCTCGCAAGATAAAGCACAACTTAAGATACCCCAGCAAGATAATCGCCATAGGAAGCAGTACGGCTTTTTCCGAAATAAAACAAAGGAGCAAAAAGAGCAATCCTCCACCGTTTATCATCCAAACAATCGGTAAATAAGACTCTTTGGTAGCACTCGGTCGTGAGAGATAGCGTGGAAATGTCGTGAGCAAAAAGCCTGCGAAAAATTGCGTAAAGACAATGAAAAGAAGCGCATACGCATGGTAAAGTCTCAAAGACGCTTCTGCATGTAAAACGCCTGCATAGTGCAAGCCTAAGAGTGCGATGAAAAGCACACCTTGCACCACGCCCGCAAAAAAGAAAATGCGGTGTGGTTGCGCTTGTAAATTCTCAAACGGTGTGGTTTGAGGTACTTTGGGTGGGGTTAAACTACTGACAAAAACCACAACAACTTGCTCCCGCATTTCCTGCTTTTATGGCAGCTTGTAGTGCCTCTTCATAGTTTGGCTCATCGGTGATTTCTGGCACAATCTGTTTGTAAACAATTTTACCATCTTTGCTAATGACAAAAATAGCACGTGCGCACAGTCCTTCTAATGCACCATCGGCAATTAAAATACCGTAGTTTCTCGCAAACGCTTTGTGCCTAAAATCACTCGTAATACTTAAATTGGCAATGCCTGCAACATTGCAAAATTTCGCAGAGGAAAATGGCAAGTCCATGGAGACAATGGTCGTATCAATCATCTCATACTGCGCCACTTCTTGATTAAAACGTCTCGCTTCTGCATCGCACACGGGTGTGTCTAGCGAGGGAACGGCAATGATGAGTTGGGCTTTGTTTCCCTCACTTCCAATGGTTTTTTCTTGTAAATCAGGTGTGACAAGCTTAACCATCGGAGCGTTGTTCCCCACCTCTTGAAAGTTTCCCTCAAGTTTAACGGGAGTGCCTTTTAGCGCTGTTTTGTCTATTTTCGCAGTAAATGTCATGATCTTTCCTTTCAATTTTTTATATGAGAGTCATTTTATCTTATTAGAAAAATAAAAACCTTGATTTAGATCTAGGAATGTAAAAAATCTTTACATGTAAAAGGCTATTTCATTTTGAAATATTTTTAAAATGGCGAGCTAAATCAAGCTAGAATGTGCGTAAATGTTTACATGTAAAAAGGAAGCCAAAGATGGAGCATCAAAACGTCATTCTTTATACCGATGAAAAAGGGCAAGTGAATTTAGAAGTCAGCCTTGAAAACGAGACAGTTTGGCTGAGTCAAAAGCAACTGTGTGAACTTTTTGACAGAGATAAATCAGTCATTTCTAGGCACATTAAGAACATCTATAAAGAAGGTGAGCTTGATGAAATTTCAGTTGTTGCAAAAAATGCAACAACTGCTAGTGACGGTAAAACCTATAGTGTTGAATTTTACAATCTCGATATGATTGTCTCTTTAGGGTATCGTGTAAATTCTAAGCGAGCAACTGAGTTTAGAAAGTGGGCGACGAATGTTTTAAAGCAGTATCTTATCAAAGGCTATGCCCTCAACCACCAACGTATCAACGCTCAAAGTTTAAATGAACTCACCGCCACGATGGAGTTAGTTCGCAAAAGTATTGAAAGTAAAGAACTCAGCAGTAACGAAGCTAAAGGGTTACTGGACATCATTAACAACTACGCTAAAACATGGGCATTGCTTCAAGGGTATGACTCAGATGCACTTCATGCGCTTCAAGGCACGTTAAATCAACGGTTTATTTTGGATTATGACGAAGCTAAACATGCTATTTTTGAACTTAAAAAAGACCTGATGGCAAAAGGCGATGCCACCGAACTCTTTGGCAATGAAAAAGCAGGTGAGTTTAAAGGTGCGTTGCTCAATATCTATCAAACCTTTGGTGGCGTTGATTTACTCCCAAGCATCGAAGAAAAAGCGGCAAATTTGCTTTACTATGTCATCAAAGACCACGCTTTTAGTGATGGTAATAAACGCATCGGCTCGTTTTTGTTTATCCTATTTTTACATAAAAATGGCATTGCTTACAAAGCCAATGGCGAACCCAAGATAAACGACAACGCTTTAGTTTCATTGGCTCTTTTGGTAGCTTCAAGTGACTCTTCGCAAAAAGAGTTGATGGTCAAACTCATCACCAATCTTTTAAGTGAAACAGACTAAAATACCTTTACATGTAAACATTTTCAAGGAGTAAAAATGCAATACAAACTCATCACAGGACCCGATGACTCAACTTTTTGTGCGAGAATTACCGAGTTTTTAAAAGAGGGTTGGAAGTTACACGGAAGTCCCTCTGTAGCATTTAATGGAGAGAGTGTCATTGCCGCCCAAGCGATTGTGAAAGAAGATGACAAAGATGTCAAGGCGTGCGGATTTACGCACTAAGAGCTTTACATGTAAAGTTCTATTGAGTCAGTATCTCGTGTGTAGTTTTGACTTCAATAGCGTGTTTTGTAGGCGTTAAACTTGCCCATAACCAGTTATGAAAATCGATAATCTGCTCTGCTTTTAATGTTGGGCGATCGGCTGTGGTGTGTCCATCTTTGATGACTGTGATGTCATAGTCTCGTACCAATGCGCCATGGACAGTTGCGTTGATGCAAAAATCAGTGGCACATCCACATATATAGAGTTTTTGAATGTCTAATTTTTGCAGTAAAGATTCTAAACGTGTTTTGTAAAAACAATCATTCGCCTCTTTTTCGATGTAATAATCGTTCGAGTCTTGAATCAAAGAAGGCAGGATGCACCATTCATCTTTACCGTAAACTAAAAAGTTTTCTTTTGTCCCATCGTGTTGAATGAAGATGACAGGTTTGTCTGTTTTTCTAAAAAATGTTGAGAGAAAATTGATGTTTTCGATCACTTTTTCTGCTTCAAAACGCGTGGTCTGAAATGAACCGATTTGCATATCGATGATGAGCAGTGCTTCCATTTAGTCGATACTCTCAAAAAGCTCAGGTCGATACTCAAAGTGCATGGTGTCGTAGTGGTACCATCTGCCACCCCAAACAAAACCGTGTTTTTCAAAAATATCAATAATCTCTTTGGGAAATTCATTGTGAAAGGTGTAGGTTTTATCCCATCGCCAGTAGCGTGAGTAGCTTGTTTCTAAATCAATAGCGATGCCATAGCTGTGTGCGCTAAGCCTTGAGGTTCCTGCGATAGGTCGGTATGCATATGTTCCTGCTGGATTTTTAAGGTATTTCATATATTTCTCAGGTAAACGGTCAAGTTCGTCGGAGACTTTTTGCAGTTGTGCACTTGCGTTTTCATTTTGGTTAAATTTAAGTTTTTTAGCACCGTGATTGGGTAACCAAATGACTTCGGTTAAGTTTTTTTCTATCTCTTTTTTACTCGCTCCATAGAGTTTTTTCAAAAAAGCATCATTACGAAAACGCCCTGGGTCGTCATTGAGTGCGGGAGGTGTGATGGGGGAAAAAGCGGGGTATTTTTGGAAAAATATATCTTCGATGTCTGCATTTTCAAGCAATTCATCAAAACTTTTCTCTTTTTTATCATCGTAAGGGAGTGTGCTTCCATCCATAAAATAGACGCTGTTATCGTTGATAGTTTTGACACTGGGGTATTTGGAGACAAGGTTATTTCTCGTAGCATATGTTGGTTTGACTAAAATGCCCTCAACACGGTTAATCAACAGACTTGCCTCGGGAACATTGGGCTGATTAGCGCCCACATAAAGATCGGTGATGACGGCTTTTCCAATAATATCACGTCCTTCTTTTCCATTTTCCAGTGTCTTTACACCCCAAACATTGTGCATGACAAGCGGTTTTTCCTGTGCCTCACCCGCATAGAGCATTATGTGCCCTTTAAGGTAAATGAGGCTTAAAAAGGCAATGCCGTGTTTTAAAATCATGGCTTCTTTTTCCTTTGGGCTTAAATCTTTTAAAGAGATGTACTCTCCAAAACTCTTTTGTGCGGCGGAGTTTCTAGGTATCCACACGCCAAAAGGGGCTAAAAAATCACGTGTCATGGCAGAGCAGTCACGATTTTGCAAGTATCCTCCCCAGCCGTATTTTTCACCTAAAAGGGTTGAAGAGAGTTGTGCAACATTCTCTTTTGAAAACGCTAAGGGAGAGGGTTTGGCAAAACTTTTAGGGATAAAAAGGGTGATTTTATAGGCTTTATCGGTTACATCTTTGGTGTAAATGAAAGCGTGGTAAAAGTTCTCATCTTCTCCTTCAAGAGGGAAAAGTGCGCCCACTTTGGCGTAGCTGATAAAGTGTTGTTTGGCATTGTACAAAGGGACATTATCTTTTATAATGGCAATTTTGGGTGCGTGAAGGATGGCTGTACGCTCCATTGCCTCTAGCCAGATAAAACTGTGGCTAGGAATCCATCCTGCAGCAAAAGAGCTCTCCACATACGCCCATGCCCCATCGTGGGAGTAGTGAGAGACAAAAATGGGCTCAGCAATGTGAATTTGTGACGTTTGCAAATAATCAAACGGGTAACCTTCGCCTGGAAGCGTGGTTTTTTTGAAAAAAGGTTTGTGGGTGGGAAGGTTGCGCATTTGTTCGTTGTGTATCATCATCGCATAGGCATTCACACTGCCATAGGCTTCAAAGTTGGTACTTTTTATAAGCGCATCCACTTCATCATTGCCAATAGGCTGTAAATTTTCACCGTAGTAGCGCCCTTTGATGCCATAGGATTTATTCGCCCATGAAGCGTCTTCTTTTTGATGCGTGAGATGAGTTTTATACCACGGCTTGTAGTAACGGTAGGTAAAATCTTTTTGAGCAATGTTTTTTTCTACAAAAGAAAGTGTTAGCGCATCTACTCGCTGTGGATAGAGAAGCATGGCATGTGAATCAGTGCTGAAAGATGTAGGTGTCTGCTCTTTAATCGCACAACCGCTGAGCAAAAAAAGGTTACATGTAAAAAGAAATAGCATGCGGTATTTCACGGTTTACCCCTTTGTTTTCGTACGTGCTATAATAGCAAAAACAACTTAGGATACCCATTGAGCCTTTCGTTAAAACTGATTGAAATTTTACAGACACGCCACGTTTTACTCACAGGCGGTGCGGGTGTTGGCAAGAGCTACCTTGTGGGCGAGGTCGTGACAAACCTTCGAAAAATAGGCAAACAAGTCGTCGTCTTAGGCAGTACGGGTGTGAGTGCGGTCAATGTAGGGGGGCAGACGGTACACAGCTTTTTTGCCTTTGGTATTTGCAACGACTTAGATGAATTGACACGGCATGACCGCTATACCAAAGCCCGATTGGCTGAAATCAAAAAAGTGTTAAGCCGATGTGATTTGCTGGTGATTGATGAGATTAGCATGGTGTCAGCGGATTTGCTGGATATGATATATTACCGTCTTCGCAATGCAGGCTTTGAGGGAAGTGTCCTGTTTGTGGGGGACTTTTTTCAGCTTCCACCTGTCTCAAAAAGCAAAAATGATTCGCTTTTGGGTGGATTGGAGTATGCGTTTGAAAGCAGTGCATGGAGTGCTTTTAATCCTGTCATTGTTGAGTTAACCAAAACAAAACGTACACACGATGAATGCTTTTTTGAGCATTTAAGCCACATCCGAAAAGGTCGCTTAAAAGAAGAAACGCTGGTATATTTAGACGCTTTGCGTAGCAATGTATCGGTCTGGGATGATGATCCTACGGTTTTGTTTGGCAGGAATAAAGAGGCGGAGATGCTCAATATTCGAAAATTGGCAGAAATACAAAGTGAACCTATCGTGCTTAAAGCCAAAGAAAAAGTACATGAAAAATCTTTACATGTAAACAAAATTGAGGGCTGGAAAAATGCGCTTCCTGTGCCTGTGGATTTGACCCTTAAAGTGGGGGCAAAAGTGCTGTTTTGTACCAATAAATGGGGAAAGTACTACAATGGTGAGCGAGGCATTGTGCATGCTATTGATGAAAAAGAAGTCGTGGTTGAAAAAGCGGGCGAGTTTGTGAAAGTTGAGCGTCAAGAGTACACCTTGCATGAAAATATACTCTTAAATGGTGAAGTACAAGAAAAACCGCTGGTTTCTTTGGAGCAATTTCCTTTAAAATTAGCCTATGCGATTACCATTCATAAGTCTCAGGGCATGAGTATTGACTCTTTGGTGTGCAATATCAACACGATTTTTGAGAAGAGTCAATTTTACGTAGCGATTTCGAGGGCTCGTTACCCCAATCAATTGTTACTGGATTACCATTATGCTCGTTTTTCAGAACACGTGAGGCGGTGTGTGCAAGTTTCACCTAAAGTGGGTGAGTTTTATGAAAAATCAGAAATTTTAAAAATAGAAGAACAGCCTAGCGATTCACTTTTTGATGCCTTTTGACGATTTACATGTAAAGAAAATAAAGGAGGTAGTACATGAATCTTAACGCAACCTATAGCAGTACATCTGGTACGACCTACAGTGCAAAATCAGCCGTGACACTTAGCGAGGTGCAAGAGAAAAATCTAAGTGCCAAAGAGATTGTCAATGGCTATATTACACAGTACATGGAAGAGGCGCTCTTAGAAGCTAAAAAGAGCTTTAGCACACAAGCTGATACGTTTCGTTTGGCGGATATTGGCTATACAGGAAAGCCTTTAAGTGAATTGAGCCAAAGTGAAGCCTCAGAGCTTGTCTCAGAAGATGGCTTTTTTGGCATTGCTCAAACGAGTGAGCGCATCGCTAAT
>RZYK01000312.1 GCA_009930355.1 Campylobacterota bacterium
CTCTTTACATGTAAAGAATTAACCGTTACGTTTTTTAATAATTTCGTCTGCAACGTTTCTAGGAACTTCATCATAGTGATCAAATTCCATAGAGTAAGACGCACGACCTTGTGTTTGTGAACGAAGATCCGTTGAGTAACCAAACATCTCAGCCAATGGGCAGAATGCGTTAACAATTTTGTTACCACTTCTATCATCCATTGAGTTAATTTGTCCACGACGTCTATTAAGATCGCCGATAACATCACCCATAAAGTCTTCAGGTGTTTCAACTTCCACTTTCATGATTGGCTCAAGAATAACGGGTTTCGCTTTACGACAACCCTCTTTGAAGCCCATAGAAGCAGCGAGTTTAAACGCCATCTCAGAAGAGTCAACCTCATGGTAACTTCCATCGTAAAGCGTAACCTTAACATCTTCTACTTTATAGCCAGCAAGAACACCACTTTGAAGTGCTTCTTTGATACCTTTATCAACCGCTGGGATATATTCTTTAGGAACAGAACCACCCTTGATATCATTCACAAATTCATAACCAGAACCAGGCTCTTGTGGCTCAAGTTTAAGATAGACGTGACCGTATTGTCCACGACCACCTGATTGTTTTGCGTATTTGTATTCTTGGTTAACTGTTGCACGGATAGTCTCACGGTAAGCAACTTGTGGTTGACCTACTTCTGCACTGACTTTAAACTCTCTAAGCATACGATCCACAAGAATTTCTAAGTGAAGCTCTCCCATACCTGAAATAATGGTTTGACCACTCTCTTCATCTGTCTCAACTCTAAAAGAAGGATCTTCTTGAGCTAATTTTTGAAGTGCAATACCCATTTTCTCTTGATCCGCTTTAGTTTTAGGCTCAACCGCAACAGAGATAACTGGATCTGGGAATACCATTCGCTCTAAAATTACAGGATCTTTTTCACTTGCAAGCGTATCACCTGTAAGAGTGTCTTTAAGACCTACCACTGCACCAATCTCGCCAGAGTGAAGGACTTTAATTTCTTCTCTTTTGTTTGCATGCATTTTAAGGAGACGTCCAATTCTCTCCTTTTTATCTTTGGTTGTGTTGTACGCATAACTTCCACTTTCCAATGAACCACGATACACACGAACGAATGTCAACTGACCCACAAATGGATCGGTCATAATTTTAAATGCAAGTGCTGCAAATTCACCATCATCAGTTGAATCAACGACACACTCACGTCCATCTTCGTACTCACCTTTAATCGCATGTACTTCAGTAGGTGCTGGCATATAATCTACAACCGCATCTAGCATGGGTTGAACACCTTTATTTTTAAATGATGTTCCACAAATCATAGGAATGAATGTCATTGCCAAACATCCTGCTTTAATACCTGCTTTAATTTCTTCTTTAGTCAGCTCTTCGCCACCAAGATATTTTTCCATCAAGGCATCACTGGTTTCAGAGACAGCTTCAACCATTTTTTCACGATATTCTTTTGCTTTCTCTGCTAATTCTGCAGGAATTTCAACCACTTGATAGTTTGAGCCCATAGCTGCATCATCATCCCAAATAAGTGCTTTCATCTCAACGAGATCAATAACACCTTTGAAGTTTTCTTCTGCACCAATAGGAATTTGAATAGGCACTGGATTCGCTTTTAAACGTGTTTTTATTTGTGATTCAACATTATAAAAGTTTGCTCCAACACGGTCCATTTTATTGACATAAACCATTCGTGGAACTTGGTAACGATTTGCTTGTCTCCATACAGTTTCTGATTGGGGTTGAACACCACCAACAGCACAAAAAACAGCAACTGCACCATCTAAAACACGCATAGAACGCTCAACTTCAATGGTGAAGTCAACGTGGCCCGGGGTGTCGATGATGTTAATTTGGTGATCTTTCCATGTACATGTTGTTGCAGCAGAAGTAATGGTGATACCTCTTTCTTTTTCTTGCTCCATCCAGTCCATTGTTGCAGCACCATCATGTACTTCACCGATTTTATGAGACATTCCGGTATAAAAAAGGATTCTTTCTGTTGTTGTGGTTTTACCGGCATCGATGTGCGCAGCAATACCGATATTACGTACCATGCTT
>RZYK01000313.1 GCA_009930355.1 Campylobacterota bacterium
TTCGGATATCCGTAACGAATTTATTGCCATGGCCGTGTACGCCGCAGCAATGCTGTCGATTTCGATTTGGCGTTACCGAAAAACAACCGGATAAAAAGCAAAAAAAATCATTTCCAGAGGTAAAAAAATCACACGAAATGAACTACAGCTGAAAACACTATACCCTATTTTTTGTTATCTTGGCACACAACAGAAGGTACAGTTTTTCAATTCTAAATACTATTTTTGTAAAAATGATGAGAAACATGAAAACATTGCTTTCAACCGTGCTATTTATGCTGATTACGACTTTGACACTGGCACAGGTTTTTACAGGCAGCACAAAAAAAGAAACCATATTATTTGCCGATCAACAGGCGGTTCTTCAATATAATAAAGGGATTGAATTTTATTCCAGCCAAAATCCCGACAGCGCCATTGCCTGTTTTACGCGTGCGCTTGAATTTGACCCCCAACAATACAATGCACGATTTAACCGTTCAGTACTCTATTTTGAAACCGAAGCGTATGATAAGGCAACAAATGACCTCAACCAATTAATTACAGAAAACCCTTCTGATGGCGTTTTTACGCTGCTCGGAAAAACATACCAGAAGCAAAACCTGCACACAAAAGCCATGGAAAGTTATCGACAAGCGGCAACTCTTAATCCCGCCAACGCCGAAAATTACTATCTGATAGGATCGTTACAATTACTTGAAGGCCAATATACGGGCGCAATAGAAAATTTCAGCAAAGCCATAGAAATTAACCCCCAATATGCACTGGCCTATAACGACAGGGGAATAGCCCGTCGTGAATTGGGTGATGTTGAAGGTGCAATTACTGATTTTCAAAAAGCAACGTTACTCGATTCCAAACTCGATTTCTCCTTTAACAACCTGGGCAATATGCGCATGAAAATGGGGCGTTATAAAGAAGCAGAAACGGACTTTACCGCGGCATTAAAAATCAATCCTGAAAACTATCTTGCCTTTAACAACCGTGGATTAGCCCGATTAAAACTGGAAGAAACGGGCTATGCACTGGAGGATTTTGCGCTTGCCTTAACAATTAACCCCGAATTTTACGAGGCCAAAAACAATCAGGCCTACGGTTTCTTCCTGCAAAAGGAGTATAACAAAGCACTGGAAATGTTTTCCAAACTTATTGAAAGCTATCCCAACACAGGAAAGCATTATTATAACCGTGCTGTGGTGAGAGAAATGTTGCGCGATATTACAGGTGCCTGCAACGACTGGCAGAAGGCATTACAGCTGGGCATTGAAGAAGCAGCTGAATACCTGAAAGAGTGCAAATAAGGATTAACAAATAATAGCAATACAATATAACCATGTGGCTTCAAGGCACCCATAACAAGGGCAATTACAATTTCCATCAGGCAATACAATTTTCCAATACGTTCTAAATATTGTACTATGAAATATATCCGGATCCTGGCCTTCATCGCATTTCTCCCGTTATCGGGTTGGGCTCAAAACGTTGAGTTTGAAAAAAACAATTTTTCATCCGAACAATACAGCAGCCTCCGTGAAGCAAAAAAGAATATAAAAAAGGGCGATAATTACTTCTTTAGCAGCATTCCAGGCTATCAGGCTGCCCTCGAATACTACCTTCAGGCCTACAGTTTTAATCCCTCCAATGCCGAATTGAACTATAAAATAGGCAAATCCTATCTCGGGTCAGTACAAAAAGTAAAAAGTATCCCCTTTCTGGAAAAGGCCGCTTCCCTCAACAAAGAGGTGGGAAAGACCAAAGAACAGCCTTCAGACCTTCAGTACCTCCTGGCCCGGGCCTACCACCTGAATTATGAATTTGACCGGTCGATTACAACCTATCAAACCTACATGAACAGCCTCTCACCCGCCCATCTCTCAGAAGTCCAGAATGACATTCAGCGAGCCATAAAGCATTGCAAAACTGCCCAAACCATGATGGCAAACCCCGTCAGAGTTTTTATTGATAACCTCGGCGGCCCAATCAACAGCATTTACCCCGAATATTCTCCTATTATCGACCCTGAAGAAAAAATGCTGGTGTTTACCAGTTGCCGGCCAAGCACCACCGGAGGAAA
>RZYK01000314.1 GCA_009930355.1 Campylobacterota bacterium
TGCCCTTGTACGACGAGACTTTACATTAAACGGAGCCGACAGCATTCTATACGATGGTGTAATGAGCAAAGTACAGGCAATTCAAAATGCGGCCAAAGCTAACGTTTATGGTATACAAGCCGGCATGGAAATTAAACTTCCTGAAGGATTCAGTTTTTCCACCGACTTAAACTATCAAACCGGGAAGGAAGAGCTTGACGATGGTATGATCAGCGCTTCACGGCATGCCCCTCCCCTTTTCGGAACCTCCCGACTGGCATACACAGCAGACAAAGTAAACCTCCAGTTTTATGCCTGTTATCAGCAAAAGCGCGATTATGAAGATTTAGCCTTCGAGGAACAGGGCAAAGATGAAATTTACGCCAAAGATGAAAACGGCAATAATTATGCGCCAGCATGGCTCACCCTGAATATTAAGGCACTGGTTCCGATAACTGATCAGATTACACTCAGCGCGGGCATTGAAAACATCACCGACCGTCGCTACCGGCCCTATAGCTCAGGTATATCAGCACCCGGAAGAAATTTCTTCCTGACGCTGAAAGCCACTTTCTAAGCCCACCAATGATAAGACGATCAGGCTGTCTGAGACCCTTTCGGACAGCCTGTATTTTTTTTACAAGGCCAACAAAATAAGCCCCTTCTGTTTTCTTCAAAAACACAAACAATACGCGCCGGCTCACAAGCAAAAACATTAAAATAAGCAATAAAAAAGTTCTGTTGCGTATCTGATGAATATTCGGTATATTTACCCCAATGTAAAACCTGACACAGCAACATTTAAGCCGTGTAAATTGAACAAAACAGAATAAAGGATTTGGTTGTTCTTTTTTTTAGAAAAAAAAAACTCCAAAACAAAAAAAGAGTTACCGGTTTAATCATTTACAAAACAAATAATCATTATGAAATTAATTCCAATTATAGCGTAAAATTGCAAGAGAAAGTCAACCTAACCAACAAGGGAAAAGTCATGGAATCACACGAAAAAGAATCCAAAACGCTGCGTTTGGAAATCGAACAACTACGAAAAGAAAACAAAGCGCAGGAAATACAAATACAGGCCATAGAGGATTCCTGTAAGGTACAGGTGGATGAGGCAATAAAAGAGAGCAGAGAAACTTACCTGAATTTGTTCCAAAACGCACAGGTAGGGTTGTTCAGAACACGCATTACGGATGGTAAAATTCTGGAAGCCAACCATCAGATTGCAAAAATGTTCGGATACGACAGCCGCGATTCCTTCATTCAGGAGTATAAAACAGAAGGAAATTATGTCGACAAAGGAACGAGGAAAAAAATGACCGCCGAGATCTCAAAAAACGGATCGATCCAAAACTTTAGGGCAAGGTTTTACAAAAAGGATAAAACAATCTTCTGGGCGGCTTATTCAGCAAAAATTTATCCGGAGAAAGGATGGATTGAAGGCATTGTGGAGGACATCACACAACAGGTAACAATTCAGCAGGAGTTAATCCAATGAAAAAACCTGATGCAATACATTATTCAGCATGACCCCAATGCTATTTCAGTACTCGACAAAGACTTGAACTACATCTTTGTCAGTGAACGCTACCTTGAGGATTACGGGATTAAGGAGGCGGATATTATCGGCAAAAACCATTACGAAGTAATTCCGGAAATCCCGCAAAAATGGAGAGAAATACATCAACGTGTGCTTCAGGGAGAAATATTGAAAAACGAGGATGATTTTTTTATCCGTCAAGATGGAAAAACGGAATATACACGTTGGGAATGCAGGCCCTATAGAAATGCCAATCATGAAATTGACGGAATTATTTTGTACACCGAAGTAATTACCAAACGCAAAACAGCCGAGCAGTCCTTAATTGAGAGCGAAGCCAAATACCGGATCCTGATCGAAAACCAAACCGACCTGATCGTTAAGGTAGACACAAAAAACAGATTCCTCTTTGTAAGCCCATCGTATTGTAATTTATTCGGTAAAAACGAAGCGGAATTACTGGGCAAAACCTACATGCCGTTGGTACATCCCGATGATTTGGCACACACCGAAGAGCTGCTT
>RZYK01000064.1 GCA_009930355.1 Campylobacterota bacterium
TATCTATTGCTCACACAGTATTTAGCATCCGAATGCCAACCGCTGGGGCAACTGCTACCAAGTTTTGGATGATGAGATCTAGTTTTGCACGCTTTAAATGGTCGGTGATTCTCATTTAGTACTTTTTAGTCGTTAATATATACTTTTTTAAGTGTTGCTACCATCTCCACTTTGTCAATTATTAATGGGTCTGTGATAGATTTAAAAGCCTTGGCATCGAGTTGTGTTTCTACATGTTCGATAAAGGCATCAAAATCTTCTTTCATCCTTCCAAGAAGTGAAATTTTTTCTTCCCCTGTTATCAAAAAAGAGAGTTTGAATATATCTCGGCGATGTTTTTTATACTTATCGTCATTTCTTTCTTTTAAATCTCTAAATGCGGACATCTTGAGCATAATCGTTGCTTGGGTATTGGTACATGGGGCGATTGTACTTTTCTCAACATTTTGTTTAATCATCTCAAAATATTCAGGATCTAGCATGATCGCGGAAAGCGAATAGAGTCCTTCCTCGTCATCAATAGGGATAATTCTTTGTTCGCTATCCAATTCTAAATCATTTTCATTAGAGGCAAAAAGCTCTATCTCTTTCGCAAACCCCTCAATGTGTGGCTTAATAAAACGATAATAGATATACTGATCGCGTGAACCTTTTTGAATTTCGTATTGACCTTCTTTGACATATGCTTTGATTTTTTGAGTCATATAAATATTATTGGAAGTTAAGAGCACCAAATCAATGTCATATGTTGCTTTTCCATGCCCTTCTAGTTCACTGTCTAAAAGCATTAAAGTAGCAAACCCTCCAATGACAACATACTCATCTTCAAAATCTCGGAGATAATCTCTCAAATGATGTAAGCCTGCATAATCGGTTTGTTTCATCATAGCCCTTTATATCTAGCTTCGATAGTTTTGAGTGCTTCTTGGGTTCGTTCATCTTCTGTGTGTTTAAAATATCTCAGTAAATAGAGAGGATGCACGGTTTGTTCTTTCGAAAAAATTGCTGGATTTCGATCCCAAACTTCTATAGCGTAGATAGCATCTTCTTTATCACACACTATTTCTTCCAATAGTTTGGGCAGTTTTGAAGAAAAAGCAATAGCTAGGGTTTTCATAGATCCATCCATAAGGGATGAATAGTGTGCTAATGCAGAATAACCGCTAAAGAAAGTTTTTAAAGATGGTAATGTTTTGGTATATGACAAATATTTTAATGGAGAAAGTGCTTCTTTTGCAAGTTTTTCATACACATCGTTACGCGAAATAAAATAAACTTTTTTACTCACACCCTCTTTTTCAATATGAAGATAGTTCAGTGACTCTAAAACATCTAATGCAATAGAGGTGGCTCTAAGTTCTGTTTGAATCAAACGAGCAACCTCTTTGATCATCATGCCATCTTGAATCTGCTCATCTAAATAGCCAATCAAAATAAGGTCTGCATTGGGGGATAGTTTTTGATACTGCTTTGCAGGTAAAATAGAAGGTGTTTGAACTTGGGTAAACGCAAATGGCATAAAAATTTGGCTATCTACAACAACAAAAGGTACTTGTTTTGACATGAGGCTTTTTTGTACCGTTGGTTTAAGTTTTTCAAATACCAAAACTACACGGCATGAAAACAATGCTTCTAGTTTTTTTGCCGCATTATAATGCATTCGTACATCAAAACTACTCTCTTTAACTTTTGCAAAGAGTACACCAAAACCATCAACGCTCGTATTGTAAAGTTCATAGGCTGATTTGATATACAGAGGCATTGCAATATTTAATTCTTTGTCTTGAATGCACCATTGTGTATGGGTCTTAATATAATTGAATAATTGTTCTTTTGTTTTCATAGTCTTATATTAACATAAAAAATATTTAATTTACAATAAATGTAAATAATATTCATTTAATGTATATATAAGACTAATTCACTGTAATTTGAGAGAATTCTAATGCTTTAGCTTTAAATGATATAAAGCTGGGTCTTATTGTTTGCATCATCTATTCTCTCATATGGAAGATGACTGCATTCAAGAATATGTGGCAAAACCAACAACTTTCTAAACAGTGTTTAATCACCCAAATCATTTTTTGGGTTTTCTAACGATTGCTTCATTTTCTCTTGGAATTCCCATCTCATATCTTCTGAGCATATGCCATTGATATAGCCAATCGTTTTATGTTTAGAATTGTTGATACCAAAAATTTCTTGTAGATGAAATACCAAATCTCTAAAACATTCAAACTCTTCTTTCGTGGAATCATGTAAATTGTATTCCTTTTCTTGAACGACAATTTTTTGTTCAATATGCTCTTCATTTTCTGCAGGCAGTGTTATAATATACCCATTACTCGCTTTTTCTATTTCTAGTTTCATGCATCCTCCAACTTAGAATTCCAATACTTCACAAAACACGCATAGCCTTTTTGATCGTAAAAATAGGGGACCAGCTCTTCACCGTAAATTTTATACGAATTGATTGTCTTTTTTCCCTCTCTCAAGGCTTTTTCAAATCGATGATTACCATCTATGATTTCAAATTTTCCTATTTTTATTTCTGCTTGAATGATTGGCTTTGAAGTGTCTGCAATTTTTAGATGATTTTCATCCAAAGAATCTGGACTATGATAATGTGTTTTTATCCATTTTTCAAGATTGATTCTTTGTTTTTTGGGTTTAAAGTGACCGCTTTTAATATCTTCTAGTATTTTTGATATAAAAAACGTAAACACGCCATTAGGATAAATTTCTATCTCTTCGCCGACCTGTTGCTTGGGAATATAATTTTTTAAAAGTTTAAGGCTTCGTGGGTGTTTTATTTTTTTCATAGACACGCTATCAAGCCCAAACGATCTTTCTCTTTGTCATCACACACTCTATTACCTAATACTCAAGTGAAAACGGATTTAAAAATTGACGACCCCAGAAAAAAGACTTGTCTACTTCTGCAAGGCTCGCTTCATCACACACGCTATCCCAATGGTTGCGAATATTCTCTTGAAACGTATTAAATATTTCAATGGCTTCTTTTTCTGAAAGTAAAAAGTGATGGGCAGCCATCAGGCAGGTTTTGAGTTGGCTATATCCATTGTTGCCAATGATTTTCATGGCCTGTGTTGATTCATTTCCCGTACGCGCCTGTGGGCAAATATCATACGCAGGAGTCAGCGTCAACTCTTTTCCATCCCAAAAAGCGGCGTGATTTCTGGCATGATCATCATTATTCCCACACAATATATTAAACACCACTCTTCCAAAAAGTTCCTTTAGCGTTTTCTTTGGTTCAATAAAGCGCACTCGTATCATGTGCGCAAAATCTTCATAACTTGCATAGCGTGCGCTCATGTCACTTAAGCCAAACAGTGTCAGTGCTGAAACCATGGATTTACGTGTCCATCCTGATTCTATTTTAGATCGATCAAACCTCTCAATCAATAGAACATCTTTGCCTAATGCTTGAACCAATTTTACGGGAGCAACGTTTAATCCGCAAAGTGCTGCTAATCGCATCGCAAGGTATTCCGCTTTTACGACACTGTACGTATCATTAGTTGCTGAGAATTTTGCAATATATTTTGAGGTGCCACTTTCAATTAATGCTTTAGGTCTGGCCCCTCCTATTGAACTTCCATGAAACAATGCTTGGTCTAAATCAGCAGAAAGGGGAATACCTTTTTCTACACGCTGGGCAGATTCTAATAATTCTTCTAAAGATGCATTCTGCGAGGATCTTGGAATATATTCTTTAGGAGAGTACTGAAAATCAAGAGCACCTATACGATCTGAACCAGACTCGAGCAAATAGGTCATTTCATCTAAAACCGCGGTATCGGTATCAATCCCCTTTAGTCCCATTTTACGATTGATAATCACACGCCTTCCCCATGCATCCGGCGCAGCATCTCGAATGCAACTAGGCATATCTAATCCATTAAGAAGCGGCAAGATTCCTGATTGTAATGGAAGCTCAGGCTCATAAATCGCAAGTGCCTCTGGTCGTTCCAGATAACTTTTACCGTAGTTAAACGTTATATATTTCCCTTGGGCTTCAAGTTTTCCAGCAACAACAGGTTCTGTTGCCCCTGGAAGCCAAATCCAGACATAAGCTTCTGTGTTCTCTTTCTTAGAAGCCATCGTCTACAACTTTTTTGGGATTTCTAACTCTTTGTGGTAAGAGTTGAATTTTACTTTGAATCAATTCTATGTTGTGAGAAAGATGGTGATTGTCTTGCTCAAACAGTGGCACCCCAACAATTGTTGCTACCTCAAAAACAAGACCAATGGCGGGTTTCATATCACCATTCTCAATTCTTTGAAGCGTCTCGCGTGTGATTCCGGCACGCTCTGCCAAATTGGCTGAAGACCATTTGCGATTTTTTCGAGCAAGCTTTATCTGCTGGCCTATCAAAAAAGCTGCCTCTTGTGCATACGTAGAGTACACTCTTTTTTTTACCATTTTTTATCCTAAATGTCTTTTATAGCTATCATTAAATATATTAATGCAAATTTTAGCAGACATTTTAATCTTTGTCAAAAGGGATTAAATACAACTCATATGTGCTATTTTAAAGTATGGGCATTAATTGTTTAAAAATCCAACTATTCAAGATTACTTAATTGTTCCGAACAAGGTGTACTATTATTCATCTATAGACTCTTTTGCACAGATTTTTTTGATAGTTTCAAAATCATCCTCTTCTGCATTTTGTATCATTTCAATTAAATGACGAATTTTCAAAAAACTATTTCTAAATTTGCGTAGCGAATTTACTTTAAAATCGAGTTGCCACATTACATACAAAACGCGTAGAGTTTTGTGGGTACATTTGGCATACTCGCTTCAAGTAGCTTTTCCTAACGCGAAAAGTTCAACGTAAATTTGTAGTAAATATTACATGTACTCTTGATGTTACCATTTAGAAAACCTTTTGACGTTTTTACTTCTCTAATACTTCATCATCTGATTTTACTGTTTTGTGATTGCTTTGACATAAAGCATCAAATACCAATGGCTGTTTTGGATACCTGCATATGAATCTCTCAAAAATAGCCCGTAAATCAATTTTTCATAAAAACAATACCTAAATATACCAAAAGCGATTAAAATCGATTCTAGAGCTTTCTAGCCATCAAAAAACACTCATTTAAAAGCAGCGTGCAAACGATAATGTGTGAGGAGTAAAATGAGGTTGAGCGTTTTTTAGAGCAATACCTGTTTTTCTAAAAAGGCTTTGGTCTGAAAAAGCACACTCTCTTGTAAAGCTTTAGGAGAGATCACACGGATATGCGGAATCCATTTGAAGATGGTGGAGAGAATCTCTTTTTCATTCGTAATTTCTAGACTAAGATAAAAGGTTCCACAGGCAAGTTCTTGGACAATCTTTTGCGTAGGAGCAATGGGGTGATCAAGCATATAACGTTTTATCTCAGCACTGATCTCTAAAATGACTTCATAGGGTTCCACATTGGGATTAAACCAGGCATTAATCGCTTTATCCAATCGTTTGGCTAAGGTAGTGTCTTTTTCAAAATGATCTTCATGCAAACAAAGATCTTTCATGCGTGCAATATGAAAAGTTTTAATTCTTCCATCAATCACCTCTTCACACAACAAATACCAATACCCATCAAAACTCACCACACGATAGGGTTTTACCAACCGGTATTGGTTCTTATGAAAAAACTGCACCAATCGTGATTCATCAATCGCTTTTTCTAAAGTATCAAATAATCCAGAGATGACACTCATATCTTCAAAAGATAAGCGGGTATAAAAAACTGAGGAGTGAGAATCAGAGAGTTTACTGAGTAATCCTTCCGAGCGTTTTGCAAAAGAAGCGCCAAGTCCACTAGAGAATGTTTTTAAAATATCCAACACTAAAATATCTTCAACCGCCCTACTCTTCTCCAAATGATGGCCTTCCATCATCTTCCATCCATTGCCCAAGCGATGAATGGGAAAGCGGGTTACTAAGCGTTCATTAAAATCTCTTTGAATGGTTTTAGTGGAGACATTGAACTCTTTGGCAAGATCGTCTTTGTATAATATTTCTCCATCATTCAATCGACCAAGAATGCTCATTAAACGGTACAGGATTTTATCGTAGTCGTGTTGCTGCATTGCCCTCTTCCTTTTTGCTGTAGCCATTATACAAAATCTCTTCTACAAACCACCCTCCCCTCGTTGAAAGCAGTAAGGGCTTTTATGCTTCATGAAACAATGGTCCAAAAATCACATACTTAGTTTTCCCATAATGAGGACTTTGATATAAAATCAAATGGTTATAATCAAAAAAAGACAACATATTTGGTTTCAAAGTAAAAAAAATGTTGTAAAAAGGCTATTTTTGGCGCTATTCTACCTATATTTTGTGTAGATATTTCCCGAACAACAACAGAAGTCCTCAAAATAAGAAAAATATCCTCGTTATGAGAAAAGTTATCCTCAAGACAAGAATACAAATATCCTCAATTTGGGAAAATTTGTCCTCACTATAAGAAATAATATCTCTGGAAAAGCCTATGCATTGGGGCTTTGTGGTGTGTTTAACTCTCTAAGTAGTTTTTTTAATTTTCTATTCATCAAAGAGCCTTTTTTGTGCAACTTTTAAAGAAAAATCCTTATATCTTCCATTTTCCATTTTCATTGCATCAATTTCTTCTGAAGAATATGCATATTTATACATAAGCATTCCCCTATATGAAGATTCCCATTCGCCCAATTCATTTTTTAAGAACATCTCTTTTAGTTTTGATGCATACTTCTTTTTATTGTTAACGAGCTGTTTAGAATGTTCGACAACCCAATCGATAAACTCATCTATTCTCGCGGTTGGAATGGGTGATTTATGTTCAAGTTCACCACTTATTTTCTCCCATGAAAAAATAAATTTCTTAGAAACTTTTTCATAAAAACAAAATATTCCTGTTCCTGTAACTTGCTCAATCTCTTTAAGCCCTCTTCCAATACCTTCCATCATCTTTGAGGCATGCTGATAAGTTGTTCCAAACTTATCATTCATTTCTTTAATATCTTTTTTGATTATACCAAGTTCGTTAGCTTCTCGGTTAGGCAAAGAATAGTAGCGCAAGTACATCTCATAAATTTTATAGCCAAATTTTGTTTTAAACTTCTTAGACATTGAGAGGTCGATACTCGTATAACCAGCTTTTTCAACTAGATAGTCCAAGAAGTTTTCGGAAATGTTGATTTCAATGAGATGCTGACTTTCTTTATATGACTTAACATCTTGCAAAAATGAAGTGAGAGCCCAAGAAACCTTCTTTCCTGACTTAGAGTCATTAAAATCGCGCAACTCAAAAGGAAGTTTTAGTTCTAGCAAATATGTTTTAATTCTTTCAACATAGGCATTATTGTTCTGTAAGCCAAGCTTTTTTCTTAGTAAGGATAATTCTAGGTGCATTTTAGTCTCTTGCTTCTCTTGATATACTTGCAAAATTGCATCGAGAGCCTTCATTGCACCCAAAGAGAGTTCGCCGTTTTTGGCATCAGTAATAGCGTTGTTTTTACGAAGTAGATCAAAATGCTGTTGCTTCGCTTTTTCTAGAGCCGACGAAGGAGTGGAAGCCTTCTTTTTGTTCATATTATCCTCATTTTGGGAAAAGTTAGTGAATTATACCCTATTTCCATGATTAACATCCTCAATTTAGGAAAAAAGTCCTCAAAATAAGAAAATAACTAATTTTTCCCATCATGAGGATGGAAGATTATTGAATGAGTTCTTCGAGTTGAATTTTTAAATCATTAATTTCTTTTAATATTTTGTCTGCCCTTGCCTTGTTCCCAGAATCAAGTTTTTTATAATCCTTTTCTTGAAATGAGGACTTACTAAGGGCTTTTTTTACAAAAGAGTCATTGTTTTTTGGATCACTCTTTGTAAGTTCTTTGATTTTTTCACGCAGTTCGGAAACGGTTGAATTTTTATTCTTCACAAAATACAGAAGTTTTTTAACGATTTCATCATCCTTAACCTTGTTAATCTCTTTTGCTTGAGAATAATTGAGCTCATTTTCTTTTAGGGCATCCAAAATAAGAGTGTTCATGTTAAGAATGACCAAGCGCTCAATAAGAGCCCCAACCTCATACTTACAAATTCCTCTAACAACGTCCGTTACAGAAATGTACATTTGCTTGTCATAGTCTGAAAATGAAGTTTTACCAGAGTTGTGATTTTTGATTTTATTTAAAAAACTAATAGCTTCTTTAAATGTAATAGACAAAGAGAGGGCAACATTTTCAATAATGCCATAAATCTCATCGTAGGGATTAATGTTTTCACGCTTAAGATTTTCACTATTTCTCATAAACCGTGCTGTAGCATCGCTGATATTGTTTAAAACAATAGAAGGTATTTCTAAAGCATTGTTGATTTTAAATGCCTCTATTCTTCTGAAACCTGATATTCGCTCAAAGCGAGAGCCATTCTTTCTCAGTACAATTGGCTGAAGTAGGCCTGTCCCAAGAAGTCCGTTTGGTTCAATATCTTTTAGATTGCCAGCAAGCTCTTTAACCTCTGTTACAGAATAGGAAATCCTATTATGCATCTGCTCTCCGCTTGCAAGAGAAATTTCATAAATATCTGATATTGGAACCATTATTACGTTTGAAAAATTATCAGTCATTGCTTTTTCAACACTACTTTCAATTTCTCTTATTTCATCCATGATGCTTGATTTTGCTGGTGGTTTTTTTGCCATAATATTGCTCCTTTGGTTACCCGTTACATAACGGGTATATTATTTTATTATTTTTGCTGTGATGCTTTCCAATATTGTAATGATTGCATTGATTGATTTTGATTGATTAGATGCAATATATGTCTCAACATATTCTCTTAAGAACATTCTTTGCGCTGGAGCTTCAAGAATTTCAACTTTATAAGGGATTGCCTCAAGAACCTCCACGGGAATATTCTTAAAAAAGTCAAGATTGCCATTTTCTAAGTAACGAGGTAAAAGCCTTATGATAGTGAGCATCTCTTTTGCATTATTCATTCGACTATCATAAAGTGTTGGAAGAACAAAAATGGATTTGAGCATATTGGCATAATTTGCATACAAGGAATTTGATTTTTGGAAAAATCGCTTTATGCCATCCTCATCAACACTTTTGGTTGCAATTGGAACAAGAAGAACATCTGCAACAAGAAGAGCAGATTTGGTAAGGATACCAAACGAAGGAGGGCAGTCAATCAAAATATAGTCGTAATTCTTTTCAACAGTTTTAATATAATCGGTCAAAACTAGAAGTTTTCCTTTATAATTAAGAGCATCCCCTTCTATTGTTTCAAGCAATTCTTCGTTTGATGGAATAAAATCAAATGAAGCTTTATTAATGCCGTCTGATATTTTCAATGGTTTAACAGACTTCCCGTTAAACATATTTACGATATTGCTTTGATTGTCTCCCGTATAATCGACATCTTTGAGTCCAAAAAAAGAGTTAGTCTGAGATGCTTGCGAGTCCCAATCAATGAGTAAAACCCTGTATTTTTTCAAGGCTAGCTCGTAAGCAATAAAATTTGAAGTTGTGCTTTTACCAACACCGCCTTTCTGGTCTGCCGTTACAATAACTTTTGCCATCATTTTTCCTTTTACCCGTTATGAAACGGGTAATTTAATTTTTTATTACCTTGAGAAAAATTATATCAATATTTAAACATAATTGCAATGATTTTGAAGAAGCTACTTGTATTAGAAAAATATTGAACTATAAAATATATAACGTATAAAAAGATTTAAGTAGGGGAGGGTATTAAGATTTTTGAACATACTATACTCACTCCGACCGGGCAATCGGAGTGAGATTCTCTAAAGAAGTTTGGATATTTCTACACAAAA
>RZYK01000065.1 GCA_009930355.1 Campylobacterota bacterium
TTGGTTAGCATGATTATCCTAGATTTAAAAGTAAATTTGATTATAGTCAGAGTAAAATTTAAAGAAACTTAATAATTAAGGTGAAACGAATATGTCACAATTCTAAAATAGAGCATTTTTCTAAAAATTTATTAATTCGTTTGATGCCTATTTTGTAGATTATTAAACTCATTTTTCTTATAAAATATAAATATATAAAACTAATTTATATATTTTATTTATTTTTCTATTAATGTGTATTTAAGCGCCTCTTTTACATGTAATACCGTTGTATCAAACAGCGGTAAATGAGAGCTTTCTTGATTGAGTAAAAGACCAATTTCAGTGCATCCTAGAATGACAGAATCAATTTCATCGTTTTGACGTTTTAGCGTATGAATAATTTCAATAAAAGAGTCTCTTGAAGCTGTTTCTATTTTACCGATACATAGCTCATCAAAGATAATGCGATTGATGGTTTCAATAGCATTTTTATCTGGGATGACGACCTCAATAGAATGTTTATTTAAAATTTCTGTATAAAATGTTTCTTGCATGGTAAATTTTGTGCCCAATAAGATACTTTTTTTCGCACCATTTTCTTTTAGCGCATGGGCTGTTGCTTCTGCGATATGCAAAAAAGGGGTTTTAATGAAAGGAGTTACAAGAGGCAAAATTTTATGCATCGTGTTAGTACAAAGCAGGATGAAGTCGACACCTGCACGTTCAAGTGAAAGGGAAGCTTCTTTAATAATTTGAGCTGCTTCTTCCCATTTACCTTCTTTTTGAAACTCTGCAATAGGGGCAAAATCAACGGAGTATAAAATAACTTTAGCACTATGAAGTCCTCCTAGATGGTCTTTGATACCTTCGTTGAGTAGTGTGTAATAACTGAGTGTTGATTCCCAACTCATTCCACCAATGAGTCCAATGGTTTTCATGTTTACCCTTTACATGTAAAGAATCACACCACGCTTTTTATGGCATGGCGTGTATGTATTGCTTATTGACATCCCTCGCATTCAATGCTACGATCAATCGCTTCAAGTTTATTTTCAGGTGATTGTGAGCGCAGATAATAGGTTGATTTAATACCGAGCTTCCACGCAAGCATGTAAATATCATTGAGGTATTTACCGCTGGCTTTATCCAGTGTAATAAAAATATTAAGACTTTGTCCTTGATCGACCCATTTTTGGCGAATAGCACCTGCTTTTACCAAGATTCTTTGGTCTAGTTCATACGCAGGGGTATAAAAGTTCCATGTATTTGGATTTAAATTAGGCGCAACCACAGGAATCATGCCTGAGAGGTTCTCTTCAAACCATTTACGTTTATACACAGGCTCTATCGTCTGAGTGGTTCCCACTAAGATAGAGATGGAACTTGTTGGAGCAATCGCCATGAGATAGCCATTACGCATACCATTGTGTTTCACTTTTTCTCTTAAGCTTTCCCAATCATATAGATAGCCAAAAAGCCCTCCTCTATCCACCAATTTTTTAGCTTCTTCATTGGCTGAATCGATAGGGAAAATGCCTCTGCTCCATTTTGAGCCAGAAAATTCTGGGTATGCACCTTTTTCAATCGAAAGGTTAGATGAAGCTAAAATAGCGTTATAACTAATGGCTTCCATCACTTCATCAATTTTACTAAAATGCTCATTGCTTCCCCATTCAATACCTTGCTCTGCTAGCATTTGTGCTTCGCCCATAACCCCTAGCCCAATCGCACGTGATTTGAGGTTGGTGTGTTTGACTTTTGCATGAGGGTAGAAATTTAAGTCAATAACATTATCAAGCATTCGAATGGCAATAGGAAGGACTCGCTCTATATCTTCTTTGGTGTGAATTTTAGAGAGATTGACACTGGCAAGATTACACACCGCTGTTTTTCCCTCAATCATCTCTTTTTCAACGATAAAAATATCTTTGCCATCAATACTATCCAATGCCGTTACTTTTTTAGCCTCTTTTGTAATGCCACTGTCTACTTTGACTAAGTCTCTCTCTTCATATGTGATGAATGTTTGATCGTTAAAAACAATTTTGATTTTGTAGTGGTTTGGTTGGGTGTTTTGAAAAATCTCTGTACACAAGTTAGAACTTCGAATAATGCCTGAGTGGTCATTGGGATTGACTTTATTGGCACTGTCTTTGAAGCAAAGGAACGGACTTCCACTCTCAAAATAGCTTGTGAGGATTTTTTTCCATAGCTCTTTGGCTGGAATATACTCTTTAGCGACACTTTCGTCATGTTCATAGGCACTATAGCGTTTTTCAAACTCCTCGCCGTAGACCTCACATAAATCAGGTGTTTGCGCAGGGTCAAAAAGTGTCCACATCGCATTACTCTCTACACGTTTCATAAAGAGGTCATTTATCCAAAGTGCGGGGAAGAGTTCATGGGCTCTACGTCTCTCTTCGCCTGAGTTTTTCTTCAAATCAAGAAAATCAGAAATATCCATATGCCATGGTTCTAAATAGACTGCAATAGCCCCTTTTCGTGTGCCGAGTTGGTCAACGGCGACGGCAATGTCATTGGTGATTTTAAGAAACGGTATAACACCACCTGCAGCGTTTTTATGACCGTCAATCATTCCACCCATGGAACGAACTAAATTCCAATCCCAGCCAATGCCACCACCAAATTTACTCAGCAGCGACATCTCTTTGTAGGAGTCAAAAATACCTTCGATATTATCAGGTGTGCTTCCAATATAGCAGCTACTTAGCTGATGACGCGTTGTTCTTGCATTGGAGAGCGTTGGTGTGGCAAGCATTACTTCAAATTTACTGATGACATCGTAAAATTTCTTTGCCCATTCTTGTGAGTTGAGTTCGTTTTGCGCCAAGAACATGGCAATTGCCATAAACATATGTTGTGGCAATTCAATGGGTTTGCCTTCCTTGTCTTTAATTAGATAGCGATCATGGAGTGTTTTAATACCAAGATAATTGAATTGAAGGTCACGTTCAGGTCTAATATGAGCCTCTAAATCTGTAAGGTCATATTTTTCTTTCATACCCAGTGCAATACGCCCCTCTTTTTCACATCGTTCAAAATACTCTTTAAAACTTCCATAGCCTGTAAAACCACTTACTTTATGGTAGAGATCGTATAAAAAGAGTCGCGCAGCAACAAAGGTCCAGTTGGGTCGGTCAATGTCAATTTTATCGACCGCTGTTTTAATCAGCGTTTTTTGAATCTCTTCTGTGGTGATTTTATCACGAAACTGAATCTTCGCATCGACTTCTAATTCACTTTGGCTCACATTATCCAGCCCTTGAATGGCAGAGCTGGTATATTTTTGAATTTTTGAGATATCAAGTGGTTCTATGCGACCATTACGCTTTTGTACGGTAAGCATTATATAAAGACCCTTTTAAATATTTTTTCGACGTTTTTAGTGTAGTAGGTATAGTCAAAACACTCTCTAATTTCTGTTTCACTCAGTTTTGCTCTTAAATCTTCATCGCTTAAAAGGTTTTGAAGGTATAGGCTCTCTTTGTTTTCATTGAGGGCAGCTTTGCCTTGTTGTAAATCTGCCCAGACTTTCATGGCATTTCTTTGAACGATTTTATAAGCATCTTCACGAGAAACACCTTTAAGAGGAAGTTCAAGTAAAATGCGTTGAGAAAAGACAAGTCCCCCTGTAAGATTCAGGTTTTTCATCATATTTTCTGGGTAAACCACTAGTTTTGAGATAACACTGTTAAGTCGGTGAAGCATAAAATCTGTGGTAATAAAACCATCAGGTAAGATAAATCGCTCAACGGAGCTATGGCTGATGTCTCTCTCATGCCATAATGCTACGTTTTCCATAGCAGGAATAGCGTAAGAGCGAATCATACGGCATAGTCCTGTAATATTCTCACTAAGGACAGGATTGCGTTTGTGAGGCATCGCAGAGCTTCCTTTTTGACCTTGCTCAAAAAACTCTTCACACTCATACACTTCGGTGCGTTGATAGTGACGTACGGCTACGGCAATTTTCTCACAACTAGAAGCCAAGAGTGCAAGAGCGTTCATCAATGCGGCATAACGGTCACGTTGAATGACTTGGTTGGAAACGGGTGCTGGTTTTAGACCTAACTCTTCACACACAAGTTCTTCAAGCTCAATCGGAGAATGTGCCATATTGCCCATAGCTCCACTGATTTGTCCCACAGAAATGACTTCCATAACATTCTCAAGGTTAGTTAGGCTTCGCTTAATCTCTTCATACCAAATAGCCAGTACCAAACCAAAGGTAATAGGCTCTCCATGAATACCATGGCTTCGTCCAACCATTAAGGTCATTTTATGTTCCAATGCTCTTTCTTTCAATGATTCCATCAAGATTTTGACATCATCAATGATTACATGTAAAGAGTCACGCATTTGAAGTGCAACAGCAGTATCAATACAATCTGAACTGGTCATACCATAGTGTACCCATCTGCTCTCTTCTCCTAGACTATCAGCCACACTGGTTAAAAAGGCGATGACATCATGACGAGTTACTTTTTCAATTTCATCAATACGAGCAATATCAAACTGCGCATTATTCACAATTTTTTCACAATCGCTATCAGGAATCAATCCTAATTTATTCCATGCTTTAGTGGCGGCCTTTTCAACTTTTAGCCATGCATCGTATTTTGCCTCAATTGTCCAGTGCTTTTTCATCTCTTCTCTAGCGTAACGCTCTACCATAATTCTTCCTTATCTATTTGTGATTTTTCTGTGATAAAATACTGAGAGTTTATCCATAAAATCGTGTTTTATGTGATAATAAATTTTAACAATTTCGGACTAAAAAAGGGTTGAATTTTGGCATATATTTTGAAAAACTTTTTTCTTGAAAAACCTACTCCTGCTTTTCGATTTCTTATGGATACATTTTGTATCAGTATGAAAGAAGCGCAAAAAATTATTGATAAGCGACGGGTCTTTGTTGAAGATGCACAACTGCTAAGAAAATCTACCCGCATCTCTGGCAATATTAGTGTGGTTGTTTTTGAAGGAGACTCCAAAGGTTTGCGTCCTATCTTTGAAACAGAAGATTTTGCGGTGTTTGAAAAACCCAGTGGGGTGATGATTCATCCTAGAAAGCGAAGCGATAGCTATACGCTTAATGATGAGATTAAATCACTTTATGGTAAAGATGCCAATGCTGCGCATCGCATTGACAAAAGTACCAGTGGGTTGGTTTTGGTAGGAAAACACAAACAAGCAGAGATTGCGCTCAAAGAAATTTTTGCGACACGTAAAGTACAAAAGAGTTATATTGCATTGGTGAAAGGGCATATGAGAGAAGAAATATTGATTGATGAAAAGTTGAAGCGTGATGTTGAAACGAGTCAAATTCGTCTTAAAGTTCATGTAGATGAGCGAGGCAAACCTTCTCAAACCAAAGTGATTCCTCTCCACTATTTTGAAGATAAAGATGCAACCTTGGTAGAAGCTTTTCCCTACACCGGGAGGCAACACCAAATTCGTGTCCATTTGTTCCACGTGAAACATCCTATTGTGGGGGATATGATTTATGGAGTGGATGAAGAGGATGCTGAGCGTTATTTGGATGGAACTATGAGTGCTGAAGAGCAGTATGAAAAGACAAGCAGTTCACGTTTGCTTTTACATGCCTACTCACTTGCTTTTACTTTTAAAGGAGTTGATTATACGATTGAGTCTAGCATAGATGTTAAAAATGAATTTTATACATTAATGAAAGGTTAGAATGAAAGAAGTTTTTTTTAATGGAGAAAGTGTTGTGCCTAGCAAAATAGTTTGTGTGGGGCGAAATTATGTAGAACACATTTATGAGTTAAAAAATGAAATTCCTACTACTATGGTTTTATTTATGAAACCTAATTCTGCATTGGGCTCAGCATTGCTAACATTTCCACAAACACCGCTACATTATGAAGGAGAAATCTGTTTTCTGATACGAAATGGCATTATTGCAGGTGTAGGGTTTGGGTTGGATTTAACTAACCGATTTTTACAAAGTGAGTTAAAAGCAAAAGGGCTTCCATGGGAGCGAGCTAAAGCATTTGATGGTGCCGCTGTTATGAGTTCGTTTGTAAGTATAGAATCTTCTGATATTGCAAAACTCTCTATGCAACTCTGGATGAATAATGTGTTAGCTCAAGAGGCTGGTGTTGAGTTGATGATCTACAAACCAGAGCAGATAATTGATGAGATTGCGACTTTCTCAACATTGATAGATAATGATATTGTGATGAGTGGTACGCCAAAAGGTGTTGGAAGTTATGTGAAAGGTGATACATTTGTTGGGAAGATTTTTTCTGATGGAAAAGAGATTATTTCTCAAAAGTGGATAGCGTATTAATCTTTACATGTAAAAGAGATTTTACATGTAAAGATACTATTTCTCTTTTTTGAAGAGAACTTTTATGATTCCTCCAACTCCTATAATCACAACTATCATTAAAAAACCAATCTGTGACCAATCAAGCAGAGTCATTTTTTTGCTCCTTATCTTTAAGCTGACCGCAGGCTGCGCTGATGTCTAAGCCTTTGGATTGGCGAATGGTGCACAAAACTCCATGGTCGACAAGATACTGTTGGAAAGCAACCATGTCTTTAACCAAAGGTCTATCAAATTCACTACCCAAATGTGGATTAAAATAAATCAAATTGACTTTCGCTTTTATGCCATGTAGGAGCTTCACCAGCTTCTTTGCACTTCTTTGGTCATCATTGAGCCCTTTCATGACCAAATACTCAAACATGACCCGTTTACGTGCGTCTATGGGGAATGCTTTTACGGCATTGATGATGGATTCAATATTATAGGCTTTGTTGATTGGCATCAGCTTTTCTCTAAGTTCATCATCTACGGCATGGAGTGAGATAGCCAACAAGATACCTAAATCCATTTTGCCTAATTTTTCAATTTGAGCACTAAGCCCACTGGTTGAAATGGTTTGTCTTCGTGGGGAGATAGAAAGACCATCAAGATCATTAAAAATACGTACAGCTTTGCTCACGTTAGTAAGATTGTCAAGTGGCTCACCCATTCCCATATAGACGATATTTACACGTCTATTCTCAGCGATAGCATTGTCTCTTTTAATCATTAAAACTTGTGATGTTATTTCGCCTGCACTTAGATTTCGTTTGAAACCACTTTTACCTGTCAAACAAAATGCACAGCCAATTTTACACCCCACTTGTGAAGAGATACAAATAGTGTAGCGTGTATGGTGAACAAGCTTACCCTCTTCGTCGGTTTGCTCTTGTTTCATAGGGAGTAAGACAGCTTCAACGGTTTGATTATCTTTTAGCGCAAAAAGATATTTTTTACTTCCATCACAACTCTCTTCAATAGTAACAATTCGTAAAGGGTCAAGATAATACTTCTGAGTGAGTTGCTCTTTAAGTTCTTTGGGTAAATTTTTCATCTCATCAAAGGATGTGACATATTTTTGATAGAGCCATTGATAAATCTGTTTGGCTCTAAAAGCAGGTTTGATAACTTCAGATAACTCTTCTTTTGATAAATCAAATATATTTTCTTTTTCCATAATTCCTCAAATTTTCATATTTTTTTCTACATGTAATGTGATTAATTCTCTTGCTTTTGCATGATTTTTTAGAAAATCATCGTGTGCATTTTTATTACAATAATTGGTAATAACAAACAAACCAGAACAGGGTAGATTGAAATGGTTTGCGACACTTAAGATAGAGAAAAACTCCATATTTTCAATATCTATAGCATTTTCCAACATTTTTTTTGCTAACACTTCGTTTGTAGTAATGTAATTGCTTGAATTGACATTGACCAAAGGATGAGTTGTTCCACGTGAAACATGAGGAATTTTTGCTTCTATTGTCGTTTGCAAAGGTGTATAACAATTATCTTGTAAAAAAGACAATTCAATATTACTGGCATTGTGACTTAAGAGAATATCAAGAGGGGCAAATTTTCCATAACTCCCCGCAGTTCCTACAAAAAATAAAAAAGCAGGTTTTTCTTCTAAAATATATTGTGTAAGCGTTATAGCACTTTCCACTAAACCCACACCAACTGGTTTTGCAAAGTCAAATGTTTCATTTCGTCCAGCACATATAATCATAATCTCACCGCAATTCCCTCAGCTTTGAGGTAATGTTTTAAATCCATAATATCAATCTCTTTAAAGTGAAAAATGGAGGCAGCCAGTGCTGCATCTGCACCATTAACGAAGGCTTCTTTAATATGTTCCATGCTTCCCGCTCCACCACTAGCAATCACAGGGATATTGAGCATAGAACTCATTTGAGAGGTTAGAGGAATATCATAGCCATTTTTAGCACCATCGCAATCCATAGAGGTTAAAAGAATTTCTCCAGCACCTCGCTCAGCAGCCTCTTTTGCCCACGTCAAAGCATCTAACCCTGTATCAATCCGTCCACCATTGATAAAAACATGCCACGAATCACCCATACGTTTTGCATCAATGGCTACCACGATACATTGTGAACCAAAACGTTTTGCCGCTTGATTAATAAAATCAGGATTTGCAATAGCTGGAGAGTTAATACTGACTTTATCACACCCTACATGTAAAAGTTTATAAATATCATCTAAGGTTCGAATGCCTCCCCCAACTGTCAAAGGGATGAAAACTTCACGGGCTACTTTCTCAACAATATCAACAATCGTTCCCCTGCCCTCATGGCTTGCGGTGATGTCTAAAAATGTAAGTTCATCCGCACCTTCATCGTTATAGCGTTTTGCAATTTCAACAGGATCTCCCGCATCTTTAAGTCCTACAAAATTAACGCCTTTGACAACACGACCATTTTTAACATCCAAACAGGGGATAATACGTTTCGCAAAATGCTCCATAACGTCTCTTCTTTTAGTAAATTAAGTTAAAAAATGATAGCGAAAGAATTAAAAAAAACTTCTGAAAATCTTAAGCACACTCTAAACTAACAAGTTTATAAGTAAAGATTGAATATAATAACCCAAACTTAGAAAATATAGGGTGCAAATTGATAGAAGCAAAAAAGAAATTTGGCCAAAATTTTTTAAAAGATACAACCGTTGTAAGTAAAATCATCCAATCGATGCCCCATAATAATAGGAAACTGATTGAAATTGGGCCTGGATTAGGTGATTTGACGCAAGCGCTGTTAAGGGTAAAACCTGTAACGGCCTATGAAGTCGATGAGGACTTATGCGTTTATTTGAGAAATAAATATGCGACGAAGATAGCAGAAGGGCAATTGACATTGGTGAAAACCGATGTTTTAAAGCAATTTGAAAAAGGATCGCTCTGTGAGGAGCCTTACGATTTGGTTGCTAATTTGCCCTACTATATTGCTACGACAATTATTTTGGAAGCTTTAGAAGACCAGAATTGCAAATCAATGATTGTAATGGTTCAAAAAGAAGTGGCGGAGAAATTTGCTGCACTTCCAAAAACAAAAGAGTTTACCTCTTTGGCGATTTTGGCACAAAGTGTTGGGACGGCTACCATACTTTTTGATGTATCTCCAGAATCGTTTGAACCACAACCTAAAGTGGTGTCGTCTATTCTCAAAATTGACAAACAAACAGAGTTTGTTGATGGAAAATTTTCTGGTATTTTTGAAAATAATGAACAATTGCAAAAGTTTAAAAAGTATTTGCGATGTTCGTTTCAAAGTCCTAGGAAAACTTGGTTGAGAAATATCTCTTCTGAGTTTGATAAATCGTGTGTTTTACATGTAATGCACGAACAAAATCTTCCAGAAACGATTCGTCCTCACGAAATTGGCGTCTTGTCTCATCATCTACTATTTAAAACATTAAGGTTGAATGATGCAAGAAAACGAAGTAACGCAACAACAAAACAGTAACGAAA
>RZYK01000315.1 GCA_009930355.1 Campylobacterota bacterium
TGTCTGAGCTGCTGTCCAAGTAGCTGTTGATGTTGTGTGGTCATGTGTTGGAATTGCATGACTATGACTGTTAATTTCACCTGTTAAAGCTGATTCAACTTGGGACTTAGTAAGCGCAGGAATTTCATGACTATGACTGGTTATTTGCCCAGTAAGAACTGATTCAACAGCTCCCTTAGTCAACTCAGGAATATCTATCCCATCAATCTGAGCCTGAATGTTTCCAGTAATACCATCTAATGCCTGAACTTCTGCTACAGTAATATTAGATGGGAAGTTCTTGGCATAGACGATGTTTGCATCAGGTTCAGCTCCAGTTTGAGTGATGAGAGTATCAACTAATTGTAAAACGTCATCGTGATTTTTCTTAATTTGAGCTTTTACAGTGTACCCGGCAACAGGAAGAATGTTTTGTTCTGAATCTTTAAATCTAAGAGACATTCTAAATGATGCCCTTGCATTAATTTTTAAATCTTTTTTGGCAGACATGCGATACCTCTCATTTTTAATAAATTGAAAACAGCGCCAAAAAACAAAAGGCCAGCTTTTTGCTGGCCTTTTTTATATTGTCAATCTAATCGTGTTATTCTGTGGTGTCTTTTTGCGCCTTTGCTGAGTCTGCTTTAAGGCGTTCATTTTCCTGGGCAAGTTGTAGAATAATTTGCGAATACTGCGATAATTTGGCATACAACATGGCCTCAGCACTAAGAGCTTCAATCGACAAAGAAAATCCCTTATTCATAATATCCTCCTAAAGATTATGGCAAATTATTGAATATAATTTGCGTATTTAAGTTTTGCATTTTTAATAAGTTCGTCTATTTTTAATCTAATAAATTCACTATTAAAAATTTCAAGTTTTTGATCGAAAGACAACATAACATCTGTATTTGATATGTCAACACTTTCATTTACAAAATTAATAAAAATTTTGTTTTCGTCTTGAATCTCAAAGGTGACACACAATGAATGAAAATATTTTACATATGGGTTTTCTCCGTTTTCATCAAATATTGTCTTTTTTTGGTTAAAATAGATATTCCATCTAATGTCCCAACAATAACTAGGCGTTGCCAATTTGTGCCTCCAGTGCTTTTACCTTTTTATCTAATTCTTTAACAGCAGAAATTAAATACGGAATAAATATTTCATATTTAATTGCAAAATATCCATCTGGCCAGGGCTGAACGGCTTCTGGGATTATATCAATTACTTCCTGTGCGATTGCACCAACAGTTTTACTTGTTTGGTCTTTAAACCTGAAAGACATTGGGATTATTTGTGTGATCTTTTCAAGGCCATCTGTTATTGGAATAATATCTGTTTTAAGCCGTTCATCAGACGAATTTATTCCGGTAGCAATTAATGCTGCATTATCAACTTTTACCTTTAATCCAGAATTGGCCCAGTTAAATCCAATATAGTGCGCTGTAGATCCACAATCCGATGTTCCCCTAGAGTAGTATTTCATTCCAAGCGCATCTCTTTGGGCTTTTGCCAAATCAAGAAACACTCCACCGCATTTAAGAGCACTTGCATTAATGCTACTTGTACAATCTATATCCTTTGCGTGAACTGCACCATCAAATTCTAAATATGTGCTTTTAAGCGTTATTGTGTTATAACTCGCTAAACACTCTATGTTTATACCCCCCCTTAAAGCTCCTAAATATACGCTTTGATAAC
The DNA here is from genome assembly GCA_009930355.1 of Campylobacterota bacterium. Classification (GTDB taxonomy): domain Bacteria; phylum Campylobacterota; class Campylobacteria; order Campylobacterales; family Sulfurospirillaceae; genus Sulfurospirillum. Next base: position 1,687 of record RZYK01000315.1, read on the forward strand.
CTTCGACCCAAATACTCTTCTCAGTCGTTGTTTGGATTTTTCCCCTTAAAGTTACATTATCTGGATAAAACGAAATACTACCGCCATTATTAATTCTTATGCCAACATTGGCATTTGAAATAAAAGTTCCAGTTTTTATTTTGCCAGCACTTATTGTTGTTATGTCTGCATCAGAAACCTTATCCTTTGTGGCCAAATCTCCCAAATCAGTTACTGAAGCCGATGTAATTGTACTCTTTGTAGCTAAAGAGCCAAGACCAGTCACCTGAGATGTAGTTACCGAATTTTTTGTTGCAAGAGTTCCAAGACCAGTCACCTGAGATGTAGTTACCGAATTTTTTGTTGCAAGA
>RZYK01000316.1 GCA_009930355.1 Campylobacterota bacterium
TACTTAAGCTTTAGCCTTTTTGTAGGGTTGAGCTTTTTCATTGGCTTTGGTATCGCCTTTTTTCTGCGTAAAAAGTAGGCTGGGTTTTTACATGTAAGAGCACCATCCTTTGATGGTGCTCTTGTAAAAATTAAGATTAGGCGGTTTTAAAGTGTGAGAGCGTGGTATTAAGATTACCTGATAAACGGGCTAAATGTTCCGCTGCTGAGGCAATTTCTTCTACACTTCTTGCATTGGAGCTTGAGAGGCTGTTGATCGTTTCAATCTTTTTAATGATGACATTTTGAATACGCTCAACATTTTGTTTGGATTTGATGGAGACTCTCTCTGTGGCATTGACGCTTTCGCTTAGAAGGGAGACGGCATCGCTGGTTTGTGTGTTGACGTTGTTTGAAAACGTACTGAGCGTTTCGATACGGTGGGCATTTTGGTTCATTTCACCGCTAATGTCGCCGATGGATTGAACGATAACATTAATCGTTGCATTGGTTTCAACGAGGCTTTTTTGGGTGCGCTCTGCTAGTTTTCGTACTTCATCCGCTACAACAGCAAATCCTCTTCCGTGTTCACCGGCTCGTGCAGCTTCGATGGCAGCATTGAGGGCAAGAAGGTTGGTTTGATCGGCAATGTCACCGATGACATCAAGGACACTTTTAACTTGTTCTGCGTCGTTTGAGAGGTGGTTGAGTTTATCATTGATTTGTGCTTCTATGCGAACGGTTTCATCCAAATGCATCAATGTTTCTTGAAGAATGGATTGCGCTTTGAGTAAGCTATTTTGCGCTGAGGTTGTCACCTCTTTAACGGTTTGCACATCGTTGTTGGTTTGGATAATTTCATGGGCAATACCTTGCGCTTCATGTGACGTCTCTTGAACAATACTTGCCTCTTCTTCTGCACGTTTGCCAATTTGCAAACTGGTACTTGAAAGTTCTTCCGCAACAGAGGCATTTTCGTGAGCGTTATTTTTGGCTTCTATCATCGCATTTTTAATATCTTCTAAAAGAAGATTTTGCATCTGGGCAATGTCATTCATCTCGTCTTTACTTCCTGTTTCTATCTTTACATGTAAAGCTTTTTCGTGACGGATGGTTTGGATACCCGCTTTTGTTTTTGCGATGGAGGAGTTGATGGAGCGAATAATAAGACCACAGAGTCCAAGTGCAAACAAAGAGGCCAGTACCAAAATAACTTCACCCCAAAATTTGTTGGTATCTAATCGTTCAAAGTTTTTTTCTCTCACCCCTTCTTCTAAGCTCTGAGCATCTTTTAGCATTCTATCAAACAACAGCGCAGACTCTTTGGTTAAACGCATTAATGTCTCATAATCTGCTTTGTGTTCTTGCGCAAAAAGAGGGTCACTGACTTTGATGCCATATTTTTTGAGTAGAGTGGTGCGAGGGCTGTTTAACGCATACCACTGTTGCACATCTGTAGAAAGCTTAGAAAGCGTTTCTTGATTGCTTTTGGAAAGAAGAATGGGTTTTAAAGACTCTAAAGTATCGAGCGTTACTTTGTAGTGTCTATCAAATCCTTCTAATCTTTGGGGATTAGCCAGAAGTTGAAAGCCTCGTAGCTCCATCATACAGCTCGTCAAATGTGTTTCAGCTTCGCCGATGAGTGAGAGCCTTATCGCTGCCATTTTTCCGTCATTATTTGATTTAAGTATTTCATACCCCAAAATCCCAAAACAGACGATAAGAACCGTAATAAGTAGTAAAAGTTTACTTTTAATGGTTGCGAGCATAGAATTCTCCTCTAGTAGATGTATCGTTTAAAATACCTTACTTTACAATAAAATATAAAAATATTAGCTTTAGTAGTTTTTAAAGAGATAAATTTTTTTAAGTGGAATTTTAAAGGGATGCAATAGCCTTTTAAAAAGATAAAAAAAGCGTGGAGATGTTTAAAACGGAACTAAAAATGCTTGTACCCTTTACATGTAAAAGGGGTTTGGATGCGAAGCATTGGAAGTTATGTGAACATAACGGCTGAAAATTTTTATTTTAACGGGTGTTCGAGTTGTGAGGGGGCG
>RZYK01000066.1 GCA_009930355.1 Campylobacterota bacterium
GTCTTTCATAAAGTTTCGCGTGTTCCATATAGTTTCTCCTGTGTAAAATTTCCAAGATCAATTTAAATTTTCAGTTTAGACAAAAACGTTTTACCTAACTAAATATTCACGACTAATGAAATCAAACTTCCTCTAAGAAGATGCTGGAAATGCATATTCTAGTGGGATTTTCAAAGCATATAGAGTAAAAAAGTAACAAAAAAAGAGGATAAAAAGTGTGTAGTATTAAAAATAAATAAATTATCGTACTGATTTTTATCCTTAATTTTTAGATAAAGGTCAATAAATATATACCAATATATTTACAATCTTTGATTATACTTACGCTTAGACTTTTTCATCATCTAAAGTCTATTGAAAAAATAATCAAGGAGTATGCTTTGTTACTCATGAAGCTTTCAACAGAAGAAAAATTCGCTTTTTTGCAATTGGCACAATACGTTGCAAAATTGGATGGAGAATATGGCCCAAAAGAGCGTGAAGTCATTGAAGAGTATTGTACTGAAATGGGTATAGAAAATGTAGAAATAACAATAGAACTCTTTCATTTAGAAAGTATTCTAAATGTCTTTAAAACATCAAAAAGCCAAAAAATTGCTGTCTTAGCTTTAATGGTTCTTGTGCATATTGATGATAAATATGGTATTTATGAACATAAAGTTATGTATAAAATTGCACAAATATTTAACTTAAACGAGCAACAAATACATCTTTTTTCAATGTGGGGAAAAGCAGGTTCAGCACTCTACGAGCAGGCCCTTATTTTTACAGAAGTTTAAGAATTCAAAGACTGGGGAGATCTTTCCCCAGCCAAAAGATATTATTTACTTTTTTTGGGAGCTTTTCGTTTCTCTTCAATCAATTTACCCTCGAGAATTTTCTTTCCACTCTCAACACCTGGTTGATCATAAGTGTTCACATTCATCATTTGACCCACCAAAGAAGTCAATAACTCATAATAAAAAATAAGCTTTCCAATATTTTCCTCATCAATATGTTGAAGTGTTATCGTATCCACAGGAATATCTTTTTTATCTAAGAGTGCTTCAATGGTAGAGTCAGCTTGCATATTAATCAAATCACAAAAAGCAATGCCATTCATCAAATCAAGCCCTTCAAGTTCTTTAAGTGTAATAGCAGGAATTTTAATCTTATCATCAAAATTTTCAATTTTAAGTACTGTCACACTCTTATCACGCAATCCCTCAACAATCAGCTGTAAAAAGGAGTGTTGGTCTTTTGGACCAATGAGTCCTACAGGTGTTAAGCCTACATTAAAACTACTATGGCGTTGTTTTTTACCCAAACTCTCACCCCAAAGTTGTACATACCAGTCGGTAAAACTCTCCAAACTCTCCGAGTAAGCAAACAAGGTATTGATGTTGTAATTCATTGAGTTTTTCGCATAATAGGTCGCTTTTTTTAGCAAAGTCTCTTTAATGTACCCGTCTTCAAAAAAGCTCTGTTTAATGGCTTTTGCCCCATCTAATAAGCGTTGAATATCAACCCCCGCTAGAAAAAGTGGCGCAAGACCTGCTGCACTTAAAACGGAAAAACGCCCTCCAACATTCACAGGAATATGCAGCACAAAAGAGTTTAAAGTTTTAGCATGTGCTTCGAGTTTTGAGCCATCATCGGTAACAAAGGTAAAGCGATAATCAAGCGAAATATCTTTTGCTTTTAAAAGAGAAAGGAGGTATTTGTAAACCGAAATGGTTTCAATGGTTGTTCCTGATTTACTGATAACAAAAAAGTGAGTGTTTTTAATGTCAAGTTTATTGAGTGTTGAGCGAATGGACGCAGGATCAGTGCTTTCAAACAGATGCAAGCGTTTGTCAAAATCACGAATTCCTTGCAAGGCTCTAAAAATTGCTTTAGGCCCCAATGAACTACCACCAATACCAATAATCGCAATATCTTTAATGGCATCATAATCGTTTTTAGATTTAAATTCTTCAAGGTAATTTAGCAAACAGGCAATATCTTGTTCTGGCAAAGCATAATAACCAATGCTTTGTTGTTCTTCAATAATTTTTTCGAAGATACCCTCTTCTACTTTGATGTTGAAATAGAGTGAATTTTTCAAACATATCCTCCAATTGATAATTGCTGTGATATTACTATGATGAATCTTAAAAAAGCCAAAATAGAGGGCTACTGTGATATATTTTCAGCTATTAAACACCCCTTTAGGAAAACCATGTTTTTACCCACGACACAAGAAGAAATGAAGAAAAGAGGATGGAGCCAGCTTGATGTCATTCTGGTTACCTCAGATGCATATATTGATAGCCCTTACATGGGTGTTTCAGTAGTAGGTCGTGTGTTGGAAAAAGCAGGCTACAAAGTTGGTATTATTGGGCAACCTGATATTACATGTAAAGATGACATTGCACGTTTAGGTGAACCTAAACTCTTTTGGGGAGTGAGTGGTGGTAGTGTGGATTCTATGGTTTCCAACTATACTGCAACCAAAAAATTTCGCAATTTGGATGACTACACGCCAGGAGATATTAATAACAAACGCCCCGATCGTGCAAGTTTAGTCTATACCAACCTAATTCGCCAATACTTTAAAGAGACAGCACCCATTATGCTAGGGGGCATTGAAGCGAGCCTTAGGCGTGTGACGCATTATGATTTTTGGAGCAATAAACTTCGAAAACCCATCCTATTTGATGCTAAAGCCGATTATCTTTTGTATGGCATGTCTGATAAAAGTATTGTAGAATTTGCCAATGCTTTACGTGAAGGAAGTAAGCCTTTATATGTAAAGGGGCTTTCTTACATTGCAAAAGAATCTAACGAAGATTATATCGCCCTTCCAAGCCACGATGAATGTGTGCGTGACAAACTCAAATTCATGGATATGTTTGAGCTTTTTTACCATAACAACGACCCCTTAAGTGCCAAAGGATTGTGTCAAAAAGTAGATACCCGTTATCTCATTCAAAACCCACCTGCTCTTTATTTAACAACACAAGAAATGGATGAAGTGAGTGCCCTTCCATTTATGCGAGATGCCCATCCATACTACAAAAAAATGGGAACGATTAAAGCGTTAGAGACCATTAAATTTTCCATCTCAACCCATCAAGGCTGTTATGGTGAATGTAATTTTTGTGCCATTAGTGTGCATCAAGGAAGAACCATTCGTTCTCGATCAACCGCTTCTATTGTCAATGAGGCCAAACACTTCGCCACGTATAAAGATTTTAAAGGAATCATCGCTGATTTAGGAGGACCCACGGCGAATATGTACGGTTATGAGTGTGAGAAAAAAATAACCAAAGGAAGTTGTGAAAGCAAACGGTGTATGTTTCCAAAAATGTGTAAGGCACTTAAACCTACCCATAAAAAACAGCTGGATTTACTGCGCCAAATCCGAGCACTTCCCCATGTCAAAAAAGCCTTTGTGGCGTCAGGGATTCGGTACGATTTAATCAGCGATGATAAAGCCTATGGCTATGCGTATCTCAAAGAGATTATCGAGCATCACACCAGTGGGCAGATGAAAATTGCGCCTGAGCATATTGACGATGAAATCTTGAGCCTCATGGGTAAACCTGATAAAAATGCGCTGGTTGAGTTTAAAGCCCTCTTTGATAGACTCTCCAAAGAATCAGGTAAAAAACAGTTTCTGACCTACTATCTCATTGCTGCACACCCAGGATGTGAAGAGCGTCATATGCACTCACTCAAACAGTTTTCATCACAGGTTCTAAAGATAAATCCTGAACAAGCCCAAGTCTTTACACCCACGCCATCAACCTACTCTACGCTCATGTACTATACAGGGCTTCACTACAAAACACGCCAACCACTTTTTGTTGAAAAAGAGATGCACAAAAAAGAGAAACAAAAAGCCATTGTGGTTGCCAAAGAGTCTTCCTTTAGAAGTGGCTTTAGTAGCTAATTATTTTGCCGATATACTTTTATCATTGAAGAGGAGTTACTATGCAAACTATCAGCGCGAGCACTTATAATGCCAACCGTTTTGGATTTTCGCTTCAAACCAGTAGCGGTGATACGATTGATTTAAGTATGTACAACGAGCGCTCTATGGAATTTTCACAAACCACTAATGGCAATTCAAGAGCCACAACACTCTCACTTTCGCATGCTTATGGATACAGCTTTTCGTATGAGGGAAATGGCATTGATGCGAATGATCAAAAAGAGATTGATGAGGCGATGAAAGTTATTCAGCCCATGATGGACGAGTACCTAAAAAGTGTTGAGCAAAGCAACACAAACGCTGCAAAACTAACCAACACGGCATACGACATCAACGCACTTCTTCCAAAGAGCGAAAATCTTGACACCCAAAATTATGCCAATGATTCTTTACTCAAAAGCCTAGATAAAATCTTAGAACAAGCGCAAAATCAAAACGAAAAAATGCTTCAAGAAGCACAAAAACTTTTTGATACGATTTTAAAACAACAAAAGGGATTTGAGCTTTACATGTAAAAAATCTGGAGGGTTTTTACTCGTTAGTGAAAACTCTCCACCAATCGTTGTACTAGCAAGTTCCACCCATCCACCAACACAAAGATAAGCAGTTTAAACGGTAGTGAAATCATCGCAGGTGGTAACATCATCATACCCATTGCCATCAACACGGAACTGACCACCATATCAATGACCAAAAAAGGTAAGTAGAGCAAAAAGCCTATCTCAAATGCCGTTTTGAGCTCACTAATCATAAACGCAGGCATTGCCACGGTTAAAGGCACATCTTCAATATTTTTGGGATTATCAAGGTTGCGAATGCGAAAGAAAAGTGCCAAATCTTTCTCACGGGTATTACGAATCATAAACGCTTTAAAAGGGGCTGAGCCTTTTTCAAAGGCATCTTGATAGCTTATTTTTTCTGCCAAATATGGCTTAACACCTACCTCATACGACTCTTTCATAACAGGTTCCATAATAAAAAAGGTTAAAATCATCGCCAAAGAGACCATGACCTGAGAGGGCGGCATTTGTTGGGTTCCAATGGCTTGACGAAGGAAAGAGAAGACAATTAAAAGACGTAAAAAACTGGTCATCATAAAAATGAGTGAAGGGGCTAACGTGAGAATAGTTAAGACCAACACCAAATTCATACTGGTGACAAGCTGTTGAGGGGTATCTGGTGCACTTAAAGAGAGGTTTACCGTAGGAATGGTATCGGCACCAAAAGCCATTGGTGTCATACACATCACGAGTAAAAGTAAAATTCTCTTTAGGTTTTTCAAACAACGTCCTTCAATGTAATTGCATGATTTTAGTTGCTTTTGCGTTAAAAACCATTTAATCTTTAAACAACTTTTCGTTAAAATGGGAAGAATCTAACTCGTAGGAAGACCAATTTATGAATATTTCTATTGCAATTATGGCAGCAGGTTTGGGTACACGTATGAAATCGACCCTACCAAAAGTCCTTCATGAGATCAGTGGCTTTGAAATGCTCTATCACATTATTAAAGAATCCCAAAAAATTAGTGACGACATCCATGTCATTTTATACCATCAAGCAGACCTTGTTCAAGAGAAGATGAATCGCTATTTTTCAGGAATTCATTACACGATTCAAGACCATCAAAATTTTCCAGGTACGGGTGGGGCTATTCGTGGTGTGGAACCAAAATATGAAAAACTCTTAGTCTTAAATGGCGATATGCCTTTGTTAGAAGCGGAAGATATGCAAAAATTTACACACATAGATGCCGACGTTGTTATGAGTGTCTTTACATGTAAAGAGCCTTTTGGTTACGGTCGTGTCATCATGGATGCAAACCAAAACGTGGAAAAAATCGTTGAAGAGAAAGATGCGAGTGTTGAAGAGAAAAAAGTAACGGCGGTCAATGCGGGTGTTTACCTTTTTAAGACCGACTTTTTACAGGAGAATCTTCCTAAACTCTCCAACCAAAACAGCCAAAATGAGTATTACATCACGGACTTAATCGCACGGGCAAATATTGAAAACAAAACCGTTAAAGCCCTTTTTGTGGATGAAAAAACCTTTATGGGCGTAAACTCTAAATATCACCTCTCTCAAGCTGAAGAGCTGATGCAAGATCGCATTAAACGCCGTTTTATGGAACAAGGCGTGAGTATGCGCTTGCCTCAAACCATCTACATCGAAGCAGACGTTGAGCTTAAAGGTGAATGCAAGCTCGAAAATGGTGTTACCTTGCTCAAAGGAACGCACTTGGAAAATGTGCATATTAAAGCGCACTCCGTCATCGAAAAAAGCGTTATCAAAAACTCTGACATAGGACCGATGGCACGCATTCGCCCCGACTCCATTATCGAAGATACACACATTGGAAACTTTGTTGAAGTGAAAAAATCAACGCTTAAAGGGGTCAAGGCAGGACACTTAAGTTACCTTGGCGATGCGACCATTGATGAGGGAACCAACATTGGGTGTGGAACGATTACATGTAATTACGATGGTAAAGCCAAATACCAAACCATCATCGGTAAAAATGTCTTTGTCGGAAGCGATAGCCAACTGGTTGCACCCGTCACGATTGCAGATGATGTTCTCATTGCTTCGGGAACAACGGTCACTAAAAACATCCCAAAAGGTGCTTTAGCCATCAATCGTGCGCCTCTTAAAATCATGGAAGGCTTCTTCTATAAATTCTTTGGAAAAAACGATGCATAAAGAGCTACTTCTAGGTAAAAAAGTTCTCCTTGGTGTTACAGGCAGTATTGCGATTTATAAGGCGTTAGAGCTGATTCGTCTGTTTATTAAAGCGGGCGCTGAGGTGAAGGTGGTCATGAGTGAAGATGCGAAAAAGTTTATCGCACCACTCACTTTTGAAACCTTGAGTCAAAATAAAGTTTTACATGTAGAAACAGAGAGCTGGAGTGAAGAACTGAGTCACATTCACACAGGCAAATGGGCAGATCTTTTTCTTATTGCCCCAGCTTCTGTAAACACTATCAACAAGCTCGCTCATGGCATCGCAGACAATCTTCTCACACAAACTGCCATTGCTTTTACGAAAAGGCTTATCCTAGCCCCATCAGCCAATACCAACATGATGCTCAATCCCATCACACAAGAGAGTCTGAGTAAGCTTGCACACTATGGCTATGAGATTATTCAACCCCAATCCAAACTACTTGCATGCAATGATGAAGGTATTGGAGCACTGGCTGATGTGGAGGAGATTTTTTACCGTAGTGCAAAAGCACTTCTTAAAGAGCCTTTTTGGCAAGGGCGAAATGTAATTATCACAGGTGGTGGTACACGCGAGAAAATAGACGATGTAAGATGTTTAACCAACTTTTCCAGTGGGAAACAAGCTTCTGCCCTTGCACTTGCTTTGTATCTCAAAGGGGCACAGGTTACTCTTATTAGTAGTGGTGAAACACCAACTCTGCAAGAGATAAATCTTTTACATGTAAAGAGTAGTTTTGAGTTACACCATGCACTCATGAACCAGATGGAGCAACAAAAACGCTCTGAAAAAATGCCTTATCTTTTTATGGCAGCAGCGGTGAGTGATTATGTGCCTGTGCATTCCCACAGTGGTAAACTTAAAAAAGAAACGCTAGGAGAGAGCTTTACATTAGAGCTCAAACGCAACCTTGATATTCTCTCAACGATTCCTAAAAAAGGGTACAAAGTTATTGGTTTTAAAGCAGAACTCGATGAGAAAAATGGACTTGCTAATGCACAAAAAATGCTCGAACAAAAAGAGCTTGACGCCGTGTGTCTAAACATTCTCAAAGAGCAAAACGGTTTTGGAAGCAATAAAAATGAAATTACATTTATTACGAAAACGCACGTTGAAACCTTGGCTTTATCGGATAAGTTTCATATTGCAGAAGCTATTGCTAAGCAATCTCAACATTTATGATCTCTTCTTTACAAAAACTAGTCGGTATTGGTAGTGATATAGGGCGCACTCATAGCTCTTCCATTCCTTTTAATGCCGCTTTACCCATTAGTGTTGAAGTGCTTAGAAAAATAGATGCTATGCGCTATCGACTTAAAATTGGGCGCAAAGAACTCACCACTAAAAGCCACAAAACTTTGAAAGAGGGGCAAACCTATTGGGGCAATTTTTTTGAAGGAAAAGGAGGTGTGCTGACCCTCTCACACCTCTATCCTCAACCTCACCTTTTTCAAAGTGAAGCTTATTTTTTACCCCTTTCTTTAGAAGACTTGTTTGAAAATAAAAACTTTTCATACACTGAATTTAAAACGTTTTTAATCGAACAACTCAGCGATGAAAGCTTGCCAAAAAGTTTTTTTCAAACGTATACGTCTATGCTTTTAGCCCTTAACAAGCAGGTACTTCATTTGCCTCTTTTAGATAAAGGAAAGAGAGTTTTACTTCAAATCCAAATGGCATCTTCTTATTTACATTTTTACATAGCTTTTGAACATCTAGGACCTTTAAATGGTCTCATAGAAGCAGATAAACTCTCTTTGTTTTGTATGTATGAAAATACATTTGTTACTTTAAAAAAAGAAAATAATAAAATGGGGATCCCCATGGAATTAACGTTACGACAAGAGATTACTCCTCTTTTTGATAGCAACGATTTAGTTTTAGATTTAAAAGGTTAGCACATGATAGAAATGCTTTTCATTACTCTCATTGGTCTATGTGTAGGCTCTTTTTTAAATGTTGCCATTTTACGCATCCCTAAAAATGAAAGTATTAATTTACCCGCATCACACTGTCCATGCTGTTTGCATCCGCTTCAGTGGTATCATAACATTCCTCTGCTCTCATGGCTTTTGCTTAAAGGAAAATGTGCCTTTTGTCACAGTCCAATTTCGATACAATATCCTTTGATTGAACTTTGTACTGCTCTTATTTATTGTATGGTATATTTTCGCCATCCAGAGTTTATACAAGCCCTGCTTATTGGTTCTGTATTTGCTCTTTTATTGGCCTTGAGTATTATTGATTTGCGTTACAAAGCCGTCCCTGATGCATTAAGCCTTCCTGCTTTATTGATTGCATTTTGTAGTGGAAGTCCTTTGGAATCACTTCAAAATGGGCTTTTATTTATGGGAGCATTTACCTTGCTTCGTTTTGTAGTCTCTTTTTTAACACAAAAAGAGGCAATGGGAGAAGCAGATATTATTATTGCAGGAATTATGGGAGCGATATTGGGCGTTAAACTTGGTATGGCGGCCATTTATATTGCAGCACTTATCACACTTATCGCATTTATGGTGGTTCGCAAAAAAGGATATGCACTTCCTTTTATTCCCTTTCTTGCATTGGGACTTTTAATAACATGGCTTTTCAATGAGCCAATTTCAAATTTTTTGGGACAGATTTATGAATAGAGCAAGTCGTTATCTTTTAAAACATTTTGGAGCACTGTTTAGCTCATTATTTTTTATTCTTTTTTTTATTACATCCATTGTATTTTTTATCAAAATTACAGCCCTTACTGCGATTATTCAAATGAACTTTTTAGAGTTAGGAACTCTCTACATTTATTTGCTTCCTCGAACCCTTGTTTATACGCTACCTATAACATTTTTTATCGCACTTTCCATTACTCTTTTTAACCTCTCCAAAGAGAATGAAACGATTGTACTTTTTACACTAGGATACAATCCTCAAAAAATTGCACGTCTTTTTTTAATGCTTTCAACCGCTCTGTCAATTCTTTTAATGATTAATATTTTTATTTTAATTCCTATCTCAAAAGAGCTCAATGATAATTTTATAGATTATAAAAAAGCTGAAGCAAAGTTCAATATTAAAGCGAGTGAATTTGGTCAAAAATTTTCACAATGGCTTGTTTATATAGAAAAAAGTGATGACCAAAAACATTACAGTGGT
>RZYK01000067.1 GCA_009930355.1 Campylobacterota bacterium
TACAAAAGGAATTGTAAATAAGCTCTATTACAACACAATTGGTGGAATTGTCAAATCAGGTGATACTATTGCAGAAATTTCACCTTTAGAAGATGACCTTATGATTGAAGCAAAAATAAACTCTTCGGATAGAGCCTATATTCATCCTGGGCAAAATGTCTTTATTGAAATTACAGCCTACGATTTTTCGAAGTATGGTTTGTTGAATGGAAAATTAATTAGTATTTCACCTGATAGTAGCACGGATGAACTTGGAAATAGTTTTTACACTATCAAAGTTAAAGCTGACAACTATCAATTTGATGAAAAATCACTTATATTAATTGGGATGACTGCTAATGTGAATATTTTAACGGGAAAACGAACTATCTTACAATATCTCATAAAACCTATTAAAGATATCCAATATAAAGCGCTTAAAGAACATTGAAAAATAGGCAATATTATGATAGAATCTACATTTAATCAAGCGTTAGAGCATTAGCTTTATCTTCAATAACAAATCGTATTAAGGAAATATAAAATGTTTGGTTTTATTAAAATGATTCAAAAGTGGATTGCAAAACTACAAAGCAATAAACGCATGTGGTTTACGACTATTTTCCTTATAGCCACTGGAGGCATTTTACTCTCTACATATTTATTAATTTCCACTACTGAGCGTGTCGCTCAAAATGTTTATGAAAATCAAACAAAAGAGTATGAACTACGACTTAAATCTTTAGAAAAACTTATTGAAAAAAAATTACATCAAGTAGCCATTGCTTTTTCACAAAACAACGCGCTTATAGAAGCCATTCAAGCAAATGATACTGTCACGCTAGATCAAATCGCAAATCAATTCAATACTCTTTTAACCGAACGAGACAATAGCTCTTTAAATATCAAATTTTATTCTATCCAAAAACAAAATGAAATTATTCGTCATAGTATCATTTCAGCCATTCAAACTAAAAATAATATTTTCGGGCCTGAAGTCATTCATGATGGAATTTTTTATTTTTTCATAAGCCCAATTATTAAGGACAATCAAGTTATAGGTGTTATTGAAGTGAAAGAGAGTATATACACATTGAAAGAAAGCTTTAATGCCTTAAAACAAGAATATATATTTATTTTAGATTCAAAAATGCTTCCGAACTTATCCATTCAAAATCGAGAAGGCTTGTACCTTCCCTTGGTTAAAAATTTTCTTCTCAACAATAAAGTGTATGATACAAAAACGCAAGGCTATATGGCTGATATCGACAATGCATCGTTACAAAAAATTCTTTCTGGTGAACATCTTGTTACGCCTGAACTTTACCTCAATGGGGTTATTATTCGAGATATAAATGGTGTCGATATAGGGATTACAATAATGGGACAAACAAGAAATCTAGAAGGTGGATTTATCAATATAGCGCAAAATATGACGAGCCAAGTGGTAATGATTACTTTAGGATTAATTGTATCCTTATTGCTCTTTTTATTTTAAGGGTTAAAAATGCGCAGATTAAAAATTCTTAAAATTTATTCTATCTTTTGGCTACTGATTTTTTTTATTGTTTACTCTAACTACGAGACATTGTATGGATTTTTCTTTTCAACGGTAAAATTTAATACAACTGTTTTGTCACTACTCTTCGTTGGATTATTGATTGTTATTCGAGCCTCTATTGAGCTCGTTATGCTTACCGGAACTTTTGCTGTCATTCGCTATAAAAAAGATGACTCTCTTAGATTTTATCTTACGGGTATCGATAAAATTTTTCCAGAAAATGTTGCTAAAATGTTTGCAAAACGTGCGTCACATCAAAATATTTATTTTACACATTCAGAAGCGAGTGATGTCACCCAATGGCTAGAAGCTAAGTTTATTAATCAAAAAAGCTATATTGGATTTTTTGTGAGTATGTGTCTTATGGTAGGATTATTAGGTACTTTTTCTGGTCTTTTAATAGCTCTTAGCGATATGAGCAGTATCGTCTTGTCCCTTAAAGGTGATGTTAATATTGGTGAGATTATGAAACGACTTAAAAGTCCTATCGAAGGAATGGCTGTTGGATTTGGTTCATCTCTTTTTGGTGTTGCAGCAGCCATTATATTGAGTGTTAAAGGTTATATTTTAGAAAAAAATCAAGCTATATTTATTGAAGATGTTCAAGATTGGATTAACTCATTAATTATTGAGTCTCCCATAACCAATGAAGATGGAACTATGATGGGAGGAAATTCTATGACACAAATGATGGATGTTTTTACTGAAAAACTAAGCGAATTTACAGAGAAAATGTCAAAATCAAATAAAGCAAATGAAACTGTCTTAAAAATGCTTTCTCAAAGTATTGAAGGAGAATCCAAAACAGCAAAAGATACAATGACTGCTTTAGAAGCCATTTCAAGCGGCATTAGAGATTTAAATATCAATCACTACCAAAGTTCTTCTTCACTCGTTAATTCTATTCAAGATTTATCGACATCTACAATAAATTCGAATCGGAATTTTAAAATCATGATTGAGCTTCAAGAAAAAAATAACGCACTTTTAATTGAATTACTCAAAAAATTAGAAAAGCAATAAAGAATACTAGTGGCACGAAAAAATATCGAACCATTTAATCCTTGGCCAAGTTTTGTTGATCTCTTTGCTTCGGTAATTATGGTTGTACTTATGTTTATGTTTGTTTTAATATTGAATATTACTTATTATGCACAGTTTAAATACAAAATTTCCTATACTGGATCGGTTGCTGTAAAAGATATTACCGAACAATCTATTTCACTTGCAACAGAAAAGAAAAGCCCTTCTGTCATAGAAAAAGCTCCGAAAGAAAAAGATGATAATTCAACAAAAGATTTAGAATCGATTGCAGGTATAGATTTAACAATAACCGATAGTAACTTAACTCGTCAAGAAAATATTATTTATGAAGATTGGATGGTTATTAAATACCTTGACAAGGAGGTAATTCTTGACCCACAATCACTTAAAGATGTTGAAATGTTTATAGAAAAAGCTAAATCAAAATATGGCAATCATTTTATTTCAATTTATTCACATGAGCCACAAAATCAAATTAGTGCATCCGTTGCTAAACAAATAGCACTTTCAAGAACGCTCAATATTAGAAACCTTGTTAGGAAAAAAGGCTATAAAGAAGAAGATGTCATCGTTAGACTTAAAGAAAAAATCCCTGATGCCAAATTAACCAATCACGAAGCAGGGTATGGTATTTTAATGATTAATAAGAAAAAATAATATTGAAGGAAATGAATGTTCAAATACTTTGTTCTGACAATAATTTTTTTTGAAATTGTAGTATTTTCAAAAGAAATCACAACATCAGAATTAAAACCTAATACTATTTTAATAAAAGTAACACATACCCAAACACTTGAGCAAGCAAATAAATTTGTAAAAAAATTTGAAACACACTATGATACATTGACATTAAAAGATAAAAACTATATACATTACATTGCGAATATTGAACCTATCGCCTACAAAGAAATATTCAACGATATTAAAAAAATATACCCTGATGCTTTTAAATCAAACAAAAAAACCTTTGAAACGACAGGTGTTATCATAGGAAACACCTCTGATATTTTGAATATAAAAGCCTTGGAAGACACTACTCTCGAAGCACCTCAAAAGTTATCTACTTTATCTTCTGAAGACCTCAATAGTTCATTATTATCTGCAGAACAAAATACAACACATGACTCCGATGGATTAGAAAATTTTTTAAAAACAAGTAATGTTGCACAAGAAGCATCAAAAGTCAAAGATTCAAATCAAACACAACCATTTAATTCCAATGAGATAAAAGTAGACCTAATTGATGCTGTACTACAAGCACTATCTATTAGCCATAAAATTATGGCTAGTCGAGAAAAAATGCTACAAGCAAAATACAACATCGATATTGCTTATGGCGATTATCACCCCTCTATCAATGCTTCATATACAGTTGTCAAAACAGAAAAGCGACCAGGGGATATGACACCTACACAAACGTATGAAAAAGCAAAATATTACGGCGATGAAAAATACAGCTTAACTTTATCACAAAATATATACGCAGGGGGAGAAACTGAAAATGAAATAGAGCGCTTAAAAGCTCAATATTTAATATCGAAGACAGATTATGAACGATTACTAGAAGATGAAATTTTTAAAGCCATTACATCTTACATTGATGTTGTATTTACACGAGATGCTTTAAATATTAACAAAAAAAACATTGAAGAATTAGAAATAATTTTTCAAATAGTCAAAGCCAAATTTGATGCTGGAGCTCTTTCGATTGGTGAATTAAGCAGTATTGAAGCTAGTGTTGCAAATGCAAAATCTCAACTTTCACGTACAACCTCTAAATTTAGCAATGCTATGGAGTATTTCAAGTTTATCACAGGAGAGGCTTTTGCAGACACTTATCCATATGAAAAAATTGTACATGTAAGTGTTAAGCCTCTTAAAGAACTTTTAGAATATACTAAGACTACCAATACCACTCTCAAAATCTTTAATTATGAAATTCTAAGCAAGAAATTCAATATTGCCAAACTAAAAGCTCCTTTCCGCCCAAAAGTTGATTTAGTATTAGCAAAAGAAAAAATTACAGACAAAGAAAATTTTGAAATGGTTGAAGATAGCTATCTAGCCAAATTAATGGTTAGCTACAATCTTTACAATGGGGGAAAAGATAAAAATGAATATTTGAAAGCTTTTTCTTCCTTACAAGAAAGAATCTTTGAAAAAGAAGCTGAACTTAGAAAAATCAAGTGGGAACTCGAAAAGCTACACACTTCTTTAACATCCTTGCAAGACAATTTAAGTAATGTCGAAAAAGAAGTAAGCTCTTCTCGAAATATGGTTGGTTCTTATTGGGAAAGTTTTAGAAATGGTGAGCAAGATTTACATGTACTGCTACAAGGGCAAAGACAATTAAATACCGCAGAATTAGATTTTATTCAGAGTCAACAAGATAGCATGAAAGATTTTTTTGAAATTTTAAAAATTTCTGGTGATTTACTCTCATATTTTCAAATAGACATCAGTGATGAAAACTTTTTAGACATAGCCAAAGCGAAATACAGAGCTCATTATAAGCCTGCAAGTAGTTCTACCCTTTCATTACAAGATTCTCCTATTCAAAGAAGTGATCTCAACGCAACACAAAACCCTAGTGATGTGCTTAAAAAAGATTCCAATGACTCAACTTTATCAAAGTTGTTATCATTTCATGAACGTTTTTTGATGGAAAATCCAGACCGTTTTACACTCGTTATGACAGGTACGAACACTCCATTAGAAGGTCTTAAACGTATTGCTGATTTACATATTGAAGATGAATCATTTATTTATGAACATCTTGAAAATCAAAAAATTAAGACAAAAATTGTTTACGGTATTTATGATTCTCCTCAAGATGCCAATTTGTCTTTCTTTAAAAAGACAAAAGGGAAAAACAACAACCTTTTTACAGTTGAAAAAATAGGCAATGTTCAAAAGGAATTTAAAGATTTTTCAGAGCTTCTCTTGGTTGATGTTAATGACATTCCAAAGCCAATATTACCTCAAGTAATAGAAGTTGAGAAAAAAGAAGAGCCGTTTATAACCAATCGTGAATTTAAAGATAAATTTTTAACGGCTCCTAAAAACTATTTTACAATCAATATTACAACATTGTCAGAAATGGATAAAGCTGGCAAATTAGTCAAAGAAGCGATGATAGAAACAGAGAGTTTTGTTTTTACCTTTGGAAAATCTCACAATTGGGTTAAAATCATGTACGGGGTATTCCCTTCATATGAAGCAGCAAAGAATGCATTAGATAACCTTGGTGCCGTAAAGACAATATATATGCCTGTTATTGAGCCTATCAATCTCAAACAAGAACTTTATCAAAGGTTTAATCAACCATGAAAAGATTGATTACTTTTAGCGTTGCCCTATTTTTATTTATAGGTATAATCATTTTTACAAAGTATCTTTTTACCATCAAAGATGCGCAAAAATCAATTGATTTTCATTTGTTGGACACTAAAACACAGCTAATGGCACTAGCAGAAGAAAGTGCTCAAAGCAAAAGCTTGTCTCATTTTGCACATACTATTCAAACGTTACAGAAAAATTCTAGATTAAAAGATACGGAAATAAGGCTCAAAAAACATATTTTTGATGCCAATGTTCTTTTAAAAACAATTCCTTTTGCAGATACTTCTTGGACGATTATTGACATCACTATTGATGCAAAAGATGGAATAGTTTACATAAATGATAACAACCTATATGAACTTCAGCTAAATGATCAAGCATTAAACGATCAAAAAATAATCCCTATAACATTTTACATATCTAAAGACGACATGGTCAAGAACGCATTATTCTTCTATCAGCCTTATATCAAAGTAACCACACAGAACAATTTTTCTGGTATTGCTTTTCAAGAAGAAATAATTGAAAAAAATGACTATACATTACGTTTTTCTTATGACACATCTCTCGACAGTGAAAAAATATTTACAAATATTTTACAATTTTCATTTTTTATCATTATCTTCACTCTTGGTCTTTTGATGATGTGCTACTGGCTTTATCATTCAGTCATTCATCAAAAACTTGTATCATCTATACATATCCTCAATCAATATATATCACTCATTTTGGAAGGCAAAATGGTTAAAGACTCTTCTTTACCAGTCATTGCTTATCAAGAATTATCCCATTTACATAATAATATCATTGAACTCACTCATAAATATGTCAATGCTTCCAACGAATTATCCATCAGTAAAGATATTATTGTTCAAAAAGAGCGCAGTGATGAACTCACGGGTCTTCCAAATAAAAAATCATTTGAATCAGACCTTAAATATATGTTTGTCGCCAATAAGAACGGTTATGTCATTATCTTGCGTATTGATAAAATTGGTTTATTTACAAAAAATCATGGTCCTGAAATAGTAGATACATTAATTGAAACATTTGCAAAAACCATTCAAGATTTTTTTAGAAGCCATCTTGAATTACAAGGAACAATATACCGCTTTTTTGGTGGTGAATTTGCTATTATTTCCTACGAATCAGATTCGGAAAAGATAGAAAAATTATTACAAAAAATTATTACACTAACGGAAACGTTAACAGACAAGTTTTACTTTTTTGACAATACTATTTTTTACGGCGCAACGCCTTTTGATCGTTATGGATCTATCGAATCTATCTTACAAGGAGCTCAAGATGCATACGAAACCGCTTATAAAGAAAAGCTAAAACCATATTTTATTGCTGATTCCCAGCATCAACTTGAACTAAATAAAAAACTAGAATCTACGGTCAAAGATATTATTACGAGAAATGATTTTGTCCTTCAATACATGCATGATACCTATAGTTTTGGATCGAATCCTAAACTTCTGATGCAAGAAATATCACCTTTATTAATTGATAGTTTTACATTTGAAAGTATTCCTAGTGGCAAGTTTATTTCTGTTGCAGAAGAACTTGGACTTATCGCAGATTTTGATAGAGCCATTATTGAAAAAGTATTGGAACAGATTAAATTAGGAGAGTTAGAACATCAAATTGGTATTGTCTTATCGGTTTCTTCTCTTTCAAACCAACTCTTTTTATCATGGATTGAAGAACAGATGACTCATCAGCCAGCGATTTCCAAACTTATTTTTATTGCACCTTGCTACAGCGTCGCAAGTAACTATGAAATTTTTAGCTCTTTTAGCAAAATACTTGCAAACCACTCCTTGTATTTTATGATCAAGCGTTATGATCCTACGGATTTACCTTTAGACAAATTAGTCTCTTTACAACCAAGCTATCTTAGACTAGACAAAACATTTTGCCAAGACTTTAAGAAGGACAGTGCAAAACAACATGCTGTCAAACAAATTGTACTCTTCTGTGAAAGCAACAATATCAAAGTTATTGGTGATTCTGTAAAAAATGAAGAGGACTACTTGGCTTTTGAAATGCTCGATTTTTATGGAACAACAAAGTAGGACAAACATGATAAATAAAATAAAAATTTTCACTTTACTCATTCTGTTGGGATTCTCTTTTTCTTCTGTCAATGCCGAAGAAAGTATCTCTTCTGTGCGAACGTACAGCCATTTTGACGAGCAAAAAGCCTTCAATCTTGTTAAAAAGATTTTTCGAACACATTCTTCAGAAAAATATATCATTGATACTTCATGGGAAGAACTGCACATTACTGAGCGCTCTGCATCTGGTTATTTCAATCTCACGACTACTATAAACCACCTAGTTCTAAAGGTGGAAAAAACCATGGATCATAATCACTCTATTATGCATTTAGAGCTATACAAAACATCTGATACTGATGAGATAAAACACTATATCCCCGCAAATGAGTTTTCACATGAACTTTTATGGAATCGTTTAGAGTATGGCTTAGGTCTTAACAATGAATGGATAAACTGTTTTACACTGAGTGAATTTTTATCCTTTACATATCCTTTGTGCGCCATTGACAAAGAATCTCTTCAACCATAAATGAAATTTTTTACATATTTTATTTTCCTAATACATTGCTTTTCATTACTCGTCCACGCTCGAGATATCTCTACGACACATCTTATCACAACCTATACGCAAGCAGCCAAACAAGGTGATACGAGCGCAATGTTTCAGTTAGGTGTTTTGTATTTTGACACTGTAAATGATTATAAAAACGCATTGTATTGGTATACGGAAGCATCCAAAAAAGGTAATCTTGAAGCAATAAACAATCTAGGATACATGTATGATAATGGCTTTGGTACGACTAAAAATGATACTCTAGCTGAGCAATACTACCAAAAGGCTGCCAATGCAGGATTTGTACCTGCACAACTTAATTTGGGACTTTTTTATGATAAAAAAAATTCAGATACATATTCAAAAAAAGCATTTTACTGGTACAAAAAGGCTGCAGAGCAAGGAAATAAAATTGCTCAAAATAACTTAGGAAAACTTTACTATTTTGGAATGGGTACCCAACAAGACCTTCGTTTGGCTTTTTCATGGTTTCAAGAGGCCGCTTGGCAGGATGAACCTTTAGCACAATATAATTTAGCCATGATGTATCATTTATCAGAATATGTTTCTGCTGATGAGGAAAAAATGCTTTTTTGGCTTGAAAGGTCTGCTGAAAACGGGAGTGAACATGCTCAATCAAAGTTAGGAGACCTCTATGCTGAGGGTGAAGGCGTTGAAAAAGACCTTTCTAAAGCATTTTCGTGGTATTCAAAAGCTGCTGCACAAAAATATCCTAAAGCGATGTATCAACTCGGCATTTTTTATTTTTATGGTCATAGTATTCCACGAGATATAATCAAAGCTAAAGAATGGCTAAAAAAAGCATCTGAACTTGACTATGATGAGGCTAAATTATTTATAGAAAGAAATCATCTTTAGCCTCTTATTGCCCTTGTATCACGCGAATGATATCTAGCAACTCTTTTGAAGGCAATCCAGCATTTTGTGCATACTCTACGGCTGCGGCAATAGCTTCTTCTTTAAAAGGGGCTACAATATTGCACACTTGATTCACAACATGGATGATTTGAGAAATCTGTAAGCTTTGATTGTCTACATGTAAAGGTTCATCAACGTATTTTATATCGGCTATTAAACTCTCCGACAATCCCCATTTTTCAAAAATAGCCGCTGTAATAAATGATGTAGAAATACCTATATATTTTTTTTCAACTTCCGCAATATTCAAACTATCTTTTACGTCAAGATAAAAAGCGTCGATGAGATTTTTATCTTTTAAAATACGTGCAATGATAAACTTTCCAATTTC
>RZYK01000068.1 GCA_009930355.1 Campylobacterota bacterium
ATTGGAACATGAACTGAAAAATTCAAAAGTAACTTCTTCAAAGCAGATTGCTACTGCTTCTGAATCGAGTAGTAAAAATACAGAAAAAGAAGCTACATCTAAAACCCCTTCTACTAAAGAGTTGAGTACTAAAGATAGTGCAACGTTATTAAAAGAGGCAGATGATTTTTTCGAAAAAAAATCTTATACAAATGCTGAAGTAATGTATAAAGAGTTGTTAAATCGCAATTATAAACCCGCTAAAGTTAACTTCCATCTGGGTGAAATTGCCTATAATAAAAAATCATATGCTACTGCGATAGAAAACTATAAAACGAGTATTTCACTCTTTGATAAAGCTTCGTATATTCCTATCCTTTTGTATCATACGGGAGCTTCGTTTGAAAAACTAGGTAAAACCAAAGATGCGCAAGGGTTTTATAAAGCATTAAAAGAGAATTATCCCACCTCTCCTGAAGCAAAAAAAGTTAAATAAACCAATATGGTTGAAAGTTTGATAATTTTTAACCATTTTTTTGCATAAAAAATAGACTTATATTTTTTTCTAAGGGCTTCTACAACAAAGTTATGTTAGCATGTGCTCCATTATAAAAACAAGGGAGAAGTTATGCTGATTTGTGATAACAAAGTCGTTTCAATTCATTATGAACTTAAAAGTGTTGATAATGATGAAATCTTAGACAGCAATTTAAATGCTGCACCACTCTCTTTTATTGTTGGAAAAGGTCAAATTATTCCAGGACTAGAAGAAAAAATCAAAGAACTTAAAGCAGGTGATAGCTCTAATATTCAAGTTGCCGCTGTTGATGCTTATGGCGAATATGATAGCAATGCCGTTCAAACTTTACCAAAAGAACAATTTGCGGGGCTTGAACTTCAAATTGGAATGACGCTTTATGGTCAAGGTGAACACGGTGAAACGGTGCAAGTTGTCGTTAAAAATTTCAATGATGAGACAGTTGAAATCGACTTTAACCATCCTTTAGCAGGTAAAGATTTATTATTTGCTATTAATGTATTAGAAGTTCGTGATGCGACAGCTGATGAACTTTTGAATGGCTATGTTGGTAGTCAAGGTGGTTGTGGATGCGGAACAGGTGGCAGTTGCCACACTACAAATGATGATAGCGAGTGTTGTGGTGGAAATGATCATGATCATTCTCACGGTGAAGGTGGATGCTGCGGCGGTGAAAGTCACTCTCATGGTGGCGGATGTTGTGGATCACACTAATTATATAGCAAAGTCAAGAGCCTCAATTGAGGCTCTTAAGTCTGCAAATCTACTTAAAAGTGTTTCTATTAATGCATTAATTTTAGGCGAAAGTGGCGTTGGAAAACAAACACTAGCAAGGCATATTTCTTCTGCTCCTATTGTTGATGCATCTTCTTTCAATGATTTATTGGCATTAATTGAAACAAATCATACATTGATTGTTAAAAATTTTCATAAAATTACAAATTACAAAAAATTAAGAGTTGCTCTTGATGTTTATAAAACACGTATTATTGCTACTTCAAATGTTCATATTGATGAAACTATTATAGATGATTTTTTTAGTTTAAAGATTTTGATTCCACCCCTTAGAGAACGTCAAGAAGATATTGCTCCCCTAATGGAAAAATTTGCGTTAGAAGCACGTTTGATGTTTGATGATGCTTATGGTGATTCTCTTTCATTAGAAAGTATTGTTCCAGATGTGAGTAAAAATTGTTATTCATTAAGAAGATCAGTTTATAATGCTTATTTAATGAACTCTTTTGGTGAAGAAGAAATTTTAACGATGATGCAAAACTTTTTGTTTAATCGTATTGGTGGTAGAAACGATTATAGGGATCTATTATATCTTTTTGATGTTCCTATGATTAAAAGTGGCTATGCAAAATTTGGTTCACAACTTGCAATCAGTGAAAAATTTGGACTCAACCGAAATACACTGCGTAAAAAAATTAATGACTACAAAGATAGATTAACACTAGACTAAATGTAAGTTTTTTTGATATGACAAAAGCTTACATGTAAAAAAATAGAGAGGTACATCAATGAATAAAACCCTTTTTATATTCCCTGGGCAAGGGAGTCAAAAAATTGGTATGGGAAAAGATTTTTATGACAACAGTTCGCTTGCAAAAGAGATGGTCGAAAAAGCAAGTGAGCGCATTCATCTTGATTTTACAAAACTTCTTTTTGAAGAAAATGACCAATTAGAACAAACCGAATACACACAACCAGCGATTTTGCTGGTAAGTCTCATTGCACATCGTCTTTTTACAGAAAAGTGCAAAACGCTTCCTGTATCTGTCTTAGGGCACTCTTTGGGTGAGTTCTCAGCACTCAGTGCAACAGGTGCTATGGATTATCTCGATGCGGTTGAATTAGTCCATCAACGAGGCTTGTTGATGAAAAAGGCGTGTGAAGGTATTAACGCTGGAATGATGGCACTTTTAGGGCTTGATGATGCCCGTGTGGAAGAGATTACATGTAAAGAGAGAGAAGGCGGTAAAAAGGTATGGGCAGCCAATTATAACGGCGATGGACAAATTGTTATTGCGGGAAATAGGGATGACCTCTCTTCGCTTGAGCCACTGTTTAAAGAAGCAGGTGCTAAAAAAGCCGTTTTATTGCCGATGTCAGTTGCGAGTCATTGTCCATTGCTTAGTTCTGCGCAAACCAATTTAGAGGCATATTTGGAAAAATGGCTTAGAGATGATTTTGCAATGCCTGTTATCTCCAATGTCACAGCAGAGGCTTATCAGAGCAAAGAAGAGGCTAAGCGTCTTCTGTCTGAGCAGTTGATTTCTCCTGTAAAATACAAACAATCCATTTTACATGTAGAGTCTTCAACCGATATGTTTATCGAGTTTGGTGGCAGTGTGCTTAAAGGGTTAAATAAACGAATTTCTCAAAAACCAACCCATAGCATTGTTGATATGAAAAGTTTAGAAGACGTGCTTGCACTGTTTTAAAGGAAAAAGATGAAAATAGCTATTATGGGTGCGATGGTTGAAGAGATTACCCCACTGTTAGATTTTTTTGGAACGTATGAAACAATCGAGTTTGCGAAGAATCGCTATTATACGACCACCCATAAAGGGATGGAGTTAGTCATTGCGTACAGCAAAATTGGTAAGGTGAATGCAAGTTTAACCGCAACAACACTGATTGAAAAATTTGGAGCAGAACAACTCCTTTTTTCAGGTGTTGCAGGTGCACTAAATCCAAATTTACGCATCGGTGATGTGCTTGTCGCAACGGCTTTAACACAGCATGATTTAGATATTACAGCGTTTGGGCATCCTCATGGGTATGTTCCAGAAGGCTCCGTTTATGTTGAAACCGATGCATCGCTTCGAGCTTTAGCGCATAAAGTAGCTCAGGCGCAAAATATTGCTTTGCAAGAGGGGATTATTGCTACGGGGGATCAGTTTATTTGTGATGGAGCGAAAAAAGAGTGGATTCACACGACGTTTAAAGCAGATGCAACAGAGATGGAAGGTGCATCCGTAGCGGTGGTGTGTGATGCGTTAAAGATTCCTTTTTGTGTGCTTCGAGCAATTAGTGATGCTGCGGATATGGATGCAGGTTTTAGTTTTGATGAGTTTTTAGTGAGTTCTGCTAAAGAGAGTGCCCAGTTTATTATTGCTATGTTGGATGAATTGGCACATGCTTAATATCAGTAAACGTTTATTGCGCATTGCTGGTCGCACCAATGCGCAGTATAAACTGATTCAGGAGGGTGATAAGATTCTTTTAGGACTCAGTGGCGGTAAAGATTCACTCAGTCTTGCGCACATTTTAAAGCATATGCAACGTGTGGCTCCGTTTGATTTTGAGTTTAAAGCGGTTACTATCACCTATGGTATGGGAGAAGAGCTGCACACCCTTCATCAACACTGTCTTGAGCATGAGATAGACCATGAAATTGTGGATACGAAAATTTTTGATTTGGCTCAAGAAAAAATTCGAGAAAATTCCTCGTTTTGTAGCTTCTTTTCACGAATGCGAAGGGGTGCGCTTTATACGTATGCTTTGGAGCATGGCTATACAAAATTAGCGCTTGCGCACCATTTAGATGATGCGGTTGAGAGTTTCTTTATGAATTTTTCATACAATGGAACGCTTCGCTCCATGCCTCCTAAATACACCGCAGACAATGGCATTCACGTGATTCGCCCCCTTATTCATGCAAGAGAGCGACAACTCAGAGATTGTGCGAAAGAACATAACATGCCAACCATTGGCGATGAAGCATGTCCTGCAATGCGTTTTGATGTCAAAATGCCTGTGATGCGTGCTCGTACCAAAGAGATGCTTGCTCAAATGGAAAAAGAGAATCCAGAGCTTTTTATTTCTCTTAAAAAAGCGTTTGAGAGTTTACAGGTGTCTAGTTTTTGCGATGAGCGTTTTTTAGCGTAACACGGAGATAGTTTTTTAAACGTTAAAACCCTTCCAATAAAATTTTCCATAGCACATCCACCTCTTCATCGCTGAGTGCTATGGTACTTTTTTCTTCAAATAATCTTCTTACATGTAAAAGCGAAAATGTTTGATTCCACGCACAATGTTTGTGCGCAGGTAGATAGGCTCTAATCAGTGTTAAATCTTCTGTGATTAGCTCTTCACAATTAAAACAGATAAAATCATCATGCAATCTTCCTTCATGCTCTAAAAGCTTCACATAGGCTTCTATGGCAATACGTTTAGGATTTTGTTTTGCCCAAATAGTAGCGCATGACTCTAAAAGTTCAAAATAGAAAGGCTCTAGGGTTGCAATATCTTTGAGATGGGTATAAAAAAGACGCACAAAAGGTTGCCATAAGAGCATTCGTTCACGCTGGGTGTTCCAAGCACTCCCTAAATGAAGGATGGAGCGTAACTGTGGTAGCGAAGATTTGAGAGAAGAAAGTGCTTCAAAATCAATTTTATAGCCTAGATGAATGGTGGAATGTCTCGCCCCGTAAAATCGGTAGAGTGTTTTGATACTATGTTGCGTAAGAACGGTAACAATGAGGTCTTCGTCCTTAACCCGTGTAATATTGATAATGTAACCTTGCATAAGGAATTTTAGCATCCAAATATTGTGATAATATTAAATATAAAAATTAGTATATTAATTTTATATATATATTTTATTGACAATTAATTTTAATTACGATATGAAAATAGTTAAAATAGCATAAAATAGTGTTTAATTGCTTTTTAATCGTTTTTTATGTAACATCCTTCGCTTTTAACTTAAAATTTGTCAGATTTTTGATGAAAATTCCATAAAAGGCTTGTGCAATGGATCTTATTACAGGATTTAAAGACAATTGCGGTTTTGGACTAATCGCAAACATAAAAAATATCCCAACCCATGAAAATGTTGAAGATGCAATTACAGCGCTAGAGCGTATGATGCACCGAGGTGCGATAGCAGCAGATGGCAAGAGTGGCGATGGAAGTGGACTTCTCTTTTCAATGCCCACTGAGTTTATGAAAAATGAAGCAAAAAAACTCGGAGTGGATTTACCAAAGCAGTTTGCGGTTGCGATGATTTTTTTACAAAACGATGAGCAAAAACAGATTTTTGAAGAGACCTGTGAGCAAAATGACCTTAAAGTTCTTTTGTACCGAGATGTACCCGTCAAAACAAAAGCGCTTGGAAAATTAGCGCTCGATTCTTTGCCTCAGATTGTACAAGCCTTTGTCACCTCTTCTTCACTCGTTGCAACGAAACGTTTTGAAGCATTGTTGTATTTAACCCGCAAGATGGTTGAGAAAAAGTTAGCACAAGCTTCTGATTTTTACATTGCCTCCTTTTCAAGTAAAGTGATCTCCTATAAAGGGTTGGTGATGCCAACCTACATTAAAACTTTTTTTCCCGATTTGAGCGATAAAGCGTTTAAGGCAACGTTTGCATTGTTTCATCAACGTTTTTCGACCAATACCCTTCCTAAATGGAAACTCGCACAACCGTTTCGCACCTTAGCGCATAACGGGGAGATTAACTCTATTTCAGCCAATCGCTTTTACACACAAGTGCGTAGTGAATCTATGAAGAGTTCTATTTTTACGTCAGAGGAGCTTCAGCAACTCTATCCTTTAACCAATGCAGATGTAAGCGATAGTGCCAGTTTGGACAATATGTTTGAATTTATGTTGATTAATGGATTTGACTTTTTTAAAGCGATTCGCTCTTTGATTCCTGTACCGTGGCAAAATGCTCCTCATATGGATGCGGAACTTCGTGCTTTTTATGAATACTCCAGTATCAATTTTGAGCCATGGGATGGTCCTGCTGCGATTTCTCTCACGGATGGACGTTATATTGCCTGTGTCTTGGATAGAAACGGCTTACGTCCTGCCAAATATATCATTACCAAAGATGACCGCATTTTAATTTCAAGTGAGTACGGTGTTTTAGATATTGAAGAGGATAATATTATCGAGCGTGGTCGTCTGCAAAGTGGTCAAATGATAGGCTTAGACCTTAAGTTTGGCAAAATCATGAAAGATGATGACATTAACGACTATATTAAAAGCTCGAATACCTATACGGAATGGCTCAATAAAGGGCTTGTCTACCTGCAAGAGTTTGTGGATATTCCTTTTTCCAAAACAACCGATTATGTGCGTGAAAATTTAGAGATAGAACAGCGCTATTTTAACATCACGCAAGAAGTTAAAAATATGGTGCTTGAGCCGATGATGAAAGATGGCAAAGAGGGTGTTGGCTCTATGGGTGATGATACTCCAATGGCGGCATTTAGTAAAACACAGCGTAATTTTAGTGACTATTTTAAACAAAAATTTGCACAAGTGACCAACCCTCCAATCGACCCGATTCGTGAAAAAGTCGTTATGAGTTTAAATACAAACTTTGGCATCATCCGAAATATCCTAGAAGAGGGTGAAGAACACGCACTGTGTATTAAAACCATTTCACCTCTTTTAATGCAAGAAAAATACGAAATTATTGATTCATTTGGTGATGCCAGTAAACCTCGTTATAAAGAAGAGTACAAAAATCGTTATTTCTCAACTCTTTTTGAAGATAATTTCAAAGGAAGCCTTGAAGATTTGGTCTATGATATCGTTCAAGCAGTGAAAGAAGAGGGTGTGCGCATCGTTTTCTTAGATGATCGAGGTATGAATGAAAAACACAAACCAATGCCTATGACAATGGTCATTGGTCGGGTGAATCAAGTGTTATTGGATGAGGGTGTGCGTTCACTTGTTTCGATTATTGCCATTAGTGGTGAAGCCTTAGATGCGCATTCGTGTGCGACCATGGTTGGATTTGGCGCAAGTGCTATTTATCCTTACCTTTTATACGCAACCGTCTTAGATGAGTGTCAAAAAAGTGAGATGAGTCCATATGAAACGAAAACAAAGCTCAAAAACGTCAGCCATGCTATTAATCAAGGCTTGCTCAAAATCATGTCGAAGATGGGTATTGCGACCATTGCTTCGTATCGTAACTCAGCCTTATTTGATGTATTAGGACTCTCTAGCGAGATTGTGAAAGAGTGTTTTAATGGTGCGATTTCAATGATTCCCGGTCTTGGATACAGCGATATTGAAGAGCGTCTTTCAAGTAACCATGCAAAAGCCTATGATTTAAATATCAACAAAAAACTCTTTCCGCTTGAAATTGGTGGATTTTATAAATATATTGAGGGACAAGAGTTTCACGACTATCATCCGTATATTGTCCATGCGATTCATAAAGCCGTTGTGACTGCTGATAAAAAAGATTTTACAGAGTTTACCAAACTGGTGAATAACCGTGGTTTTAAAATGATTCGTGACTTTTTTGAACTTAAATCCGACCGTGAGCCTATCGCATTGGAGAAAGTAGAGAGTAAAGAGGCTATTTTTAAACGCTTTGCTACGGCTGCAATGAGTTTGGGCTCCATCTCTCCTGAAGCGCATGAAGCGTTAGGCGAGGCAATGAATAAAATTGGCGGTATGAGTAACTCAGGTGAGGGTGGTGAAGCACCAGAGCGTCTTAAAACCCATAAAAACTCTAAAATTAAACAGATTGCCTCAGGTCGTTTTGGTGTCACGCCTGAGTATTTACGCTCGGCTACTGAGATTCAAATTAAAGTGGCGCAAGGGGCAAAACCTGGGGAAGGCGGACAACTTCCTGGACATAAGGTAACACCACTCATTGCCTCTTTACGTTATACCATTCCTGGTGTGACACTGATTTCTCCTCCGCCACATCACGATATTTATTCGATTGAGGATTTGGCGCAACTTATTTTTGATATGAAGCAGATTAATCCTGATGCCATTATTACGGTGAAGTTGGTTTCGACTGCGGGAGTGGGAACGATTGCTGCGGGTGTGGCAAAAGCGTATGCGGATAAAATTATTATCTCAGGAGGCGATGGTGGTACGGGTGCAGCACCTCTTACATCCATTAAATTTGCAGGAAATCCGTGGGAATTAGGGCTGAGTGAAGCGCACAATGCGCTCAAAGCAAACCATTTGCGTGATAGTGTTCATTTACAAACCGATGGGGGTTTAAAAACAGGACTTGATGTTATCAAGGCTGCTTTATTGGGGGCAGAGAGTTATGCTTTTGGAACCCTCTCTTTAACGATTATTGGCTGTAAAGTGCTTCGTGTGTGTCACCTCAATCGCTGTTCTGTAGGTGTGGCAACGCAAGATGAAAAACTGCGTGAACACTTTGTGGGTACGGTGGATAAATTGGTGAATTTCTTTACTTTGTTGGCTGAAGATGTCAGAGAGATTTTGGCACATTTGGGATACGAGCGTTTGGAAGATATTATTGGGCGCAGTGACCTTTTAAGCGTCATTGATAATGAGTTTGCAAAAAAATTCGATTTTACATCCGTCTTGATGCGACTCGAAGGCCCAAATACTCACAATGGCAAAGCGAATGAGCCGTTTGATAAAAACGAATTTGAGAAAGAGATTTTAAAAGAGGTTTACAAAGTTATTGAAAATCCAGAAGAGAAAATGGTCTTGCATAAAAGTATTTGCAATACCAACCGAAGTTTTGGAACACTCATTAGCGGTGAAATTGCCAAATATTATGGTAATAAAGGGCTAAAAGATGAGAGCATTGTCTTTAGACTCAATGGGGTTGCAGGACAATCTTTGGGGGCTTTTTTAGCCAATGGTATAAGTATTAACCTCAAAGGTACCGCCAATGATTATGTGGGTAAAGGCATGAACGGTGGAAAAATCGTCATTGCACCAAAATACCAAGGCAGAGGTTACTCGTGTGCGGGCAATACCTGTTTGTATGGCGCAACGGGGGGAAAACTTTTTGTTGCGGGCAATGTGGGTGAGCGTTTTTGTGTGCGTAACTCAGGGGCAACCGCTGTAGTTGAAGGAACGGGTGATCATGCGTGTGAGTATATGACAGGCGGTGTGGTTGCTATCTTAGGCAGTACGGGTGTGAATTTTGGTGCGGGTATGACAGGTGGTGTGGCGTTTATCTACGATGAAAACCGTGATTTTATTGACAAACTCAACCAAGAGTTGGTTGTTGCAGAACGCATTGATACCGATGATATGGACGAAGCACGTCACTTCTTAAAACGTCTGCTTCGAACGCACGTCAATGAGACGGTGAGTTTCAAAGCCACTCATATTTTAGAGAATTTCCGTGATGTTTTAAGAGATTTTTGGATGGTACGCCCTAAAGATATGACCAATGTACCACTCAACCCAGCGCAAGGAGACTAAGATGCAAAATTTTATCAATGAAGAGAGAATTGAGCCAAGAAA
>RZYK01000069.1 GCA_009930355.1 Campylobacterota bacterium
TCCAGATATTGCCATTCCAAAGGCATAAGAGACTGCCCAAATAATGGAGTGAATTTCATTGGCAAGTTTTAAATCATTATTGCTTAAAAGCTTCGGTAAGAGCGACATTTCGGTTTGAAAATAGATGCTTCCTGTGCCCATACGCACAAAAATAAGCCCCAACAAAATCCATAACGCATCCAAAGAGTGAATGAACATCAACCAAAA
Organism: Campylobacterota bacterium; assembly: GCA_009930355.1. Taxonomy (GTDB): domain Bacteria; phylum Campylobacterota; class Campylobacteria; order Campylobacterales; family Sulfurospirillaceae; genus Sulfurospirillum. Next base: position 208 of record RZYK01000069.1, read on the forward strand.
AACAGTGACAATTTCAATCGCAGTTAAAAAGAGCATAAAATGTTTTGTATTTACTTTATCAATAATCGCTCCACTAAAAGGCGCTAAAAGCATGGAGGGTAAAAACGTAAATGCCGCAGCCGTACTCAATGCCCAAACAGGTGCGCCTAACTGAATTAAAAGAGTATAAATCGCCATATGGCTAAACCACGCCCCAAAATAACAAATAAGTTGAATGAAACTTAATCTTCTTAATGTTTCATTCTCTCTTAAAAGTGCTATATAGTGGTTCATATTTGCTCCCATGTATTCAAAAAAATGGATTGTACTCTTTTTTTATAAAAGCAAATTCATTTTTGTGTTACAATGAATTATGAATATTATGAGGAGTCACCATGAAAATATCAACCCGTATTCTTATTTCACTAATTCTCTCTTTAATTCTTTTGGGTGCTTGTATTATTGGTATTGCCTACAATAATACACAGAGCAATGCCAAAATGTTTATTAAAGAGTATGAAAAAAGTGCTTTTTCATTTCACGAAAATGAACTTAAAACTATTATGGAAATGATGCAACAAACTGCTCATGCCATTTATAAAGACCAAAAAGCTAAAGGCTCAAGTGATGACGAGATCAAAAAAGCCATTTTGTCAAAATTAGATGTCCTTCGATTTTTTAACGATAAAAGTGGGTACATTTTTGTCTATGAATCCAATGGTATCAACGTGCTTTTACCGACTAATAAATCGTTACAAGGGAAAGACTTAAGTGGACTTAAAGACTCAAATGGCGCCTTTTATGTAAAAGAATTAATTGAAGTGGCAAAAAAAGGAGGCGGATTGGTGCAATACTTTTTTCCAAAAGTAAAAGACGGTCAACCCTTTTTAAAATATGCCTATTCAGTTCCATTTGAGCCTTATAATTGGACATTAGGCACAGGAATTTACGTAGACAGCGTTGAAAAAGAGGTTCAAAAACTTCAAGCAGAAATTGATGAAAATGTTGCATTGCAAATCAAATCGTTTCTTACCATTTCAATTGTCCTTCTTTTAATCAGTTTAGGGGCAACGCTTTATATTATTAACAAAACCATTTCAAAACCTCTTAATGAACTCATAGAGCGTGCGAACAATCTCTCCAGTGGTGATGGCGATTTGACCCGTAAACTTGAAGTCATTGGAAGTGATGAGATTGCGCAAGCAAGTGCAAGTATTAACCGTTTTATCGAGAAAGTGCGTCTGCTCATTAGCGAAGCTAAAAATCTTTCCAATGAAAACTCCTCTATCTCACATGAACTCTCTTCGACTTCTTTAGAAGTTGGGCGTGCGGTTGAAACCTCCATGCAATTAGTAGGCAACACTACAACGAAAGCCAATACTCTTAAAACAGAAATGAGCTCAGGCATCACAGAAGCCAAAGAGGGAAAAGAACAACTACTCAAAGCAAATCAATTTCTCAGCGAAGCTAACAGCGCTATTTTAGAACTCACCCATCAAATTCAAACCAGTGCGGCAACGGAAATTGAGCTAGCCCATAAAGTGCAACAGTTAAGCTCCGATGCCTCTCAGGTCAAAGATATTTTGGTGGTCATTGGGGATATTGCGGATCAAACGAATCTCTTAGCCCTCAATGCCGCCATTGAAGCCGCAAGGGCAGGGGAACACGGGCGTGGTTTTGCTGTCGTTGCCGATGAAGTACGAAAACTCGCCGAGCGTACACAAAAAAGCCTTCAAGAGATTAACGCCACTATCAATGTCATTGTTCAAGCCATTACGGATAGTTCTGAGCAGATGACCTCCAATTCTAAAAAAGTAGAGTCTTTAGCCACTACCGCTAGTGGGGTTGAAAGTAAGATTAATAACATGTTTACCGTTATGAATAACGCTACCAACGTCTCCGATAAAACCGCTGAAAACTACCTCAAAACAGGTGCAGACATCGAGGTGATGATAGGCAATGTCGCCCAAATCAATGACATCTCCAGCCAAAACGCCAGAAGTGTGGAAGAGATAGCAGGAGCGGCTGAACACCTCAGCAAAATGACCGAAATGCTCAACCTCAAACTCTCCGAATTTAGAACCTGATATTCTTACATGTAAAAAGGATTTAGCAAAAGCTAAATCCTCTCTTTCAAATAGGGGTCAGGGCTTTACTTTAAACTCTTTTTTGCCTTACATGTAAGAAAGTGTGAAGTGCTTTCGCACTAAAATTTTGGTACTAAAGTGTTGAAGAAAGTAGAGGGGATAGTCAATGAGTGAAATTGTAGATAAATTCAAATATTTGATTGAAAAAGCACAATATTTTCAAAAATTAAAAGATGATGAAGGTTTTTTGTTTAGTGAGCTAATAAAAGTACCGAAAAACGATATCGAAGAAATTAAAAAATTTTACGAATCTGGCAAGGAAGTTGAAAAGATTAAAAAAATTAGAGTTGAGACCTCTAATTTATTGCTAAATAGTAATTTTAATGAAAGTAATTTTAATAATTTAAAAAAAAATATTAATGATCAGTATGAAACAAATATTTTACAATCATGGAAAAATTACTCTATTTTGTATGTTTTCTTTTTTAATCCTATAAAAGAAAAAGTAAACAAATATTTGGAAGATATTGGAAACTATTTTTTAGAGCAATCATCTGTTTCTTTAAAGCTTAAAACTACTAATTTTGACGGAGCTCAAAATTTTGGAGAAGTTGGTTGTTGGCTAGCTTTATATAATCCAAAATATAAATCGCAAAGTGAAGGTATCCAATATTTTATAAATTTTTATCATGAAAATACTACCTATGGAACTTATCAACATGAAAATAAAACAGATATCAAAAGAAGTAAATACGATATAGAAAATCTTAACGAAAATTTAATTCAAAGAATCGTTGAAGACCTCAAATATCAAGCAAATATCATATTAGAAGAGAATAAAAAAGATGGAGAGAATATGCCACAAAGTTTAAACCTAACTCAACCCCTCAACCAAATTTTCTACGGCCCTCCAGGCACAGGTAAAACGTACCATACTATCACTAAAGCGATTGAAATTATTGAAAATAGAGTGGTCGAAGAGACTGAGGACAGAGAGACTTTAAAAGCAAAGTTTGAAGCGTATAAACAAGCAGGGCAAATTGAATTTGTCACGTTTCATCAAAGTTATGGATATGAAGAGTTTGTTGAGGGGATAAAAGCGATACCTGCTGGTAAAGAAGGAAATGAAGAAGGCGAGGAGATGATTTATGATGTTGTTGATGGTATTTTTTTAAAAATCGCAAAAAAAGCATTAGAAAACCCAATTTTGAAGAAAAACACTTCAAATTTACCTCAAAAAAGATTTTTACTTAATGCAAAAGCTTTGAATATACAAGCCGAAATGATACAAGATGATGAAGATAGTTATAGAGTTCTCAAAGGTTCTAAAATAAGAAAAGTAGAGGTTCCATCATTTCATAAATATAATTACAGCATCTTGCGAAACAATTTTTTAAATACAGCAATTTTTGATAAAGAAAAAGAGACAAATGAGTTTTATATTTTAAAAGAAGATTATATTTTTCAAAGTCGTAGCGCAGCTTCTTCTGTGATACTCGGAAAAATGTCAAATGGGATGTCAGACTGGAGAGAAGATTTTTACGATTTAGAAGAAATTGATGAGAATGTCCCTCAAAAAAACTACATCCTCATCATCGACGAAATCAACCGTGGTAATATTTCAAAAATTTTTGGCGAACTTATCACGCTTATTGAGCCGAGCAAACGCATTGGTGCCGAAGAAGCGATAAGCGTAAAACTTCCGTACTCCAATGAGCTTTTTGGCGTTCCCTCAAATCTTTTTATTATCGGTACAATGAATACCGCCGATAGAAGCATCGCTTTGATGGATACGGCGTTAAGGAGACGGTTTGATTTTATGGAGATGATGCCTCGTCCTGAGTTGCTAGATTTTGAAGTTGAGGGCTTACATGTAAAGCGTATGCTTGAGACCATTAACAAGCGCATCGAGTATCTTTATGACCGAGACCATACCATTGGACATGCGTATTTTATGAGCTTAAAAGATGAAAAAATCACGGATAAAAAAGCAGAGCTTGATACCATTTTTAGAAATAAAATCATTCCACTTCTTCAAGAGTATTTTTACGATGATTGGGAAAAGATAGTGATGGTGTTGGGCAATGGATTTATAGAAAAAAGCGAAATAAAATCTGATATTTTTACCTATAAAAATGACGACTATATCGAAGAAGAACAAGCGATTTATACCATTAAAGATAGATTTGATTTGAGTGAATTTCAAAAATGATACTAAAAGAGTTTGAGTTTCTTCAGTACAAAGATGAAGCAAAACCTCATTTTATCAAAGAAGAGACATTTTTAGCCATTGAAAAGTTTGTCTTAGACAATGAAGAGCGTGCGCAATACCTCAAAATAACCACCAAAAAAGGGCTTGGAAAAGTCCTGCAAGCCCAAAACTATGTCGGGCTTATCCAAACCAAAGATGGCACGACCATCGAGATATTGCCAAAGATTCAAGAGTTAAGCGAAGATGAGTCAAAAAATATTTTGATAAAAATGTTAAAAACGCTTAAAAAATCTCCCTTTAAAAACGTCAATATGGCTCATCTTCAAAGCACAAAAATGCCACTTTTAGAAATCTTTATCACGATGTTTTTAGAAGAACTAGCCGCTCTTGTGCGTAAAGGCATCAAAAGTGATTACATCACCAAAGAAGAAAATCTCCCCTTTTTAAAAGGCAAACTCAAAGTGGGGGAGCAGATAAAGAAAAATAACATTCATAAAGAGCGTTTTTATGTGCAATATCAAGAATTTTTAAGCGATAGAGCTGAAAATAGGCTGATAAAAACAACCCTTCACTACCTCTATAAAAAATCACACACCACAAAAAACCAACAACGCATACGAGAGTTTTTATTTGTTTTTGATGAGATTTCTACATGTAAAGATGTTAAAAATGACTTTTTACATGTAAAGCCAAATCGCCAGATGAAAGAATATAAACAAATTCTTTTATGGTGTAAAACCTTCTTGCTAGAAAATGCATTTAGCCCATATAAAGGTGATGATATCGCTTTTGCACTTTTGTTTGACATGAATCTTCTTTTTGAGAGTTATGTGGGAGCATACTTGAAGAAAAAAGGGTTACATGTAAGCTTGCAAGACAGAGGAAAACATCTGGTCGAAGAGCCTAGAAAATTTGCACTCAAGCCAGACATTGTCGTTACATGTAAAACAAATTCAGAGAAACTTATCATTGCCGATACCAAATGGAAAATCATCAAAGAGGAAAAAGATATTAGCCAAAGCGATATGTATCAGCTTTTTGCGTATGGTAAAAAATATGCTAATCAAACGTTATACCTTATCTATCCACGAGATGGAACGGAACAACCAAAACTTAACTATTGCTATGAAACTGGTTTACATTTAAAGGTGCTTTTTTTCGATGTTTCGAAAAATTGGGAACAATCCCCTTTTAGAGTATAAATTTTTTATCGTCTCAAAATTAATCAAAGGTTTTTACAATGAATATTCTCTCCATCCAATCGCACGTTGTTTTTGGTCATGTTGGCAATGCAGCAGCTGTTTTTCCCATGCAACGCTTAGGGGTCGAAGTCTGGCCGCTTCATACCGTACAATTCTCCAACCACACAGGTTATGGTTCATGGAAAGGTCGGGTGTTTGATGGTTTCTTTGTCGATGAACTCTTAGAGGGTTTAGCGCAACGAGAAATACTGCACACCTGCGATGGCGTGGTCTCTGGCTACATGGGCTCTCCTGATTTGGGTTATGCCATTTTAGGAGCGGTAGAAGAGGTGAAAAAAGCCAATCCAAAAGCGCTTTATTGTTGTGATCCTGTTATTGGGGATGTGGGGCGTGGCATTTTTGTCAGGCAGGGTATTCCTGAATTTATGGCAGAACACGCATTGCAGGTTGCTGATATTATCACGCCTAATCATTTTGAACTCGAATATCTCTCTGCACAAAAGGTACACACCCTTAGTGAACTTAAAATGGCGATTCAAACCGTTCATACAAAAGGTCCTCATATTGTATTAGTCACTTCGGTGCATTTAGACGATACGCCTCATGATGCCTTAGATTTGGTGGTTTCTGAAAAGGGGCAATTTTTCAGAATTCGCACACCCAAACTCAATCTTACCCTTAGCGGAACAGGCGATACCATTGCCGCACTCTTTTTTGTCCATTATTTACGAACACGCTGTGTGAAAACAGCTCTGAGCAAAGCAACCTCTTCGGTTTATGGGTTATTGAAAAAGACAGAAGAAGCACAGGCTAAAGAAATTTTGCTTATTAGCGCACAAGAAGAAATCACTACGCCATCTTATAGTTTTGAAGCAGAAGCAGTATAGGGTAAGTTTTAGGGTGTTATAATACTTAAAAGAATGTAAGAAGGATGGTTTTTGGAATACTATAAATGGGTTCTCATTTTTCACATTATGTCATTTTTATCATGGATGGCGATGCTATTTTACCTCCCACGTCTTTTTGTGTACCACGTTGAACATGCTGAAAAAAAAGGCTTTGTGGAAATCGTGAAAATTCAAGAATATAAAATGTACACATACATTGGGCTACCTGCTTTTTGGGCTACCCTTGCAAGTGGGCTTTTCATGATTGCTCTTGATTCGCAATTGCTCTCAAGTGGTGGGTGGATTTACGCTAAATTTGCGGTTTTATTTGCCCTAATACTCTACTCTTTTTCGCTCGAGAAATACCGCCTAGAGCTTGCCAATGGCACCTGTACGAAAAGTGGCAAATTCTTTCGTGCTTACAACGAAGTACCTACGGCTTTGTCTATTTTAATTGTAGGATATGTTATCACCAAAAGCTTTTCATGGGCATTTACACTTATTACGTTAGGTATTTTTGCCATGATTATTGATGTTATTTTAGATGGAAAAGAGAAAAAATAATCTTTACATGTAAAGATTATTTTTAACCCGTCCTAGAATAATTTTTGCATAAATCAGCGCAGAAAGTAACAAAAAATAGCCTACAAAAGTATAGCCCAGTTTTTCCCTTTCTTTAAGCTCTTTTCTATCGTGTGCATCTTCTTGGGATTTTTCAGATGTTTGAATCGTTAATATTGGCTGTATTTGCGTTACCACAGTACCATGATAATGCTTAGGCAGTACCTCTAAACCCACATACAAAACGCTCATAAAAAAGAGGATGATGAGAAAAATCTTAAGATTTGGCATGTGCTTCCTTTTGAGATAAAAACGGTAAAAGAATAAAAAGCATCATAATCACGCTTGAAAAAACAAATCCCAACCACAACGTCAGCTCTGTTGTAGGCAATTTTCCTAAAATCGTAAGCGCCACCAACGAGAGTACCAACGCCCAAAACCACACACAAAAGTAGGGACGTTGGTGCGCTGGAATACGGCGTGGATTTTTATCCAAAAGTGGCATCCATAACAATCCCATATTTACCACAACCAAAGAAGCCATGCCAATGTAGGAGCCTTTAATAAAGCCTATATCAAAGAAGAAGCTCTTTAGCAGTTGTAACATCCATAAAAAATACCACTCAGGATAGATATGAGCAGGTGTATCGGCTGGATTTGCGGGGGTAAGATTGAGCGCATCAAAGGCTAAATAATCATGAAAAAAGACACAATAAAAAAAGAACGCTAAAAAGAGCGTACACGCTAAAAGCGGTTTTAAAACGGCATTGGAAAAAAACGGTTTTGGCTCTTTTGGGGGGAGGGCATGTTTACTAAAACGCTCCTCTTTGCTTACATGTAAACCTTTGCGTGTCCATGATAGTTTGGTCGTAGCGTACCATTTCATAAAATCAATATGCACAAAAATCATCAAGGCAATAGCAAAAGGCATCACCACAATATGCAAAGTATAAAAACGAAGTAGGGTAATGCCACTCACACTAAAATCGCCTCGCACCCAGAGCACAATGTCTTCACCCGCCCCAGGAATGTACTCCAATAAGCTCGTAATCACCTGCGCCGCCCAGTAGCTCATTTGCCCCATAGGCAGTACATAGCCTGTAAAGCCAATGACCATGCAACAAAAGTAAAGCACCATACCACTGTACCAGTACTTCATTTTACCGTGTTTGTAAAAGCCAAAATAGAGCATCCCTAAAAGATGAATGTAAAGCAATAAAAAGAAAAACGTGGAGCCTAGGGCATGGATTTTACGCCACAACCAGCCATAATTCACTTCTTGCATAATGGTGATATGAACACTCTCAAAGGCTTTATTTGCATCAGGAATATAGTGCATCGCAAGAAAAATGCCAGAGACCAAAAGCAAAAGGCATAAAACCACCATGATGGTGCCTGTGTAGAGCAAAATGTTAAAGTTACTGAGTTTTAAATTCATGCGTTGGCTCTCTCTTTGAGTTGCAAATACGCTTCGCCTATTTCTCCAACGATAAGCATATTTTCTTGAACTTTAAAAGGAGGAATCACTAAAGGTTTGCTCACAGGTCCTGAAAGGGCAATGCCATTTTGATCAAACTGCCCATTGTGGCAAGGGCAAATAAAGCGTTTGAGGTCGCTTTCATACTTTGGCACACAGCCTAAATGAGTACAAATGCCTATCATCACCGTGTAATAATACTCGCCAATTTTCACATCACGTTTTTCATCTAAGCTAAGGGATGCATCTTTTTTAAGAATAAAAAGCGGTTTTTTCTGCCACGTAAAAAACGAGACTTCATTCAAGGGGAGGGTGGTCGTGTCAATAAATGTGGCGGCATCCAAACGAGCTTTTTTGGGAGGTTCTAAAGAGTTAAACATGGTTTTTACACTAAAGTACACACCGCTCCCCGCCAAAGCGATAAGCGAGTAATTCACAATCCTACGGTTCCTATCCATTCACACGTTCCTTTTCCACAACTTCACTGCGCCCATTTTACCAAAAACTTCCCCGTAGTCATATTTTTACATGTAAACCCTAAAAATTACGTACAAAACGCCCTATACATCGAAAATTATGTGCTACAATCCAAAAAATTATTTTTACATGTAAAGGTTTTCGTGAAGGTTTCAGCTGAAGTAAAAAATTATGGATTTATTGTTTTGGGCTCTTTGTTTTTAGCGTATGGCATGGTCGCACTCTTCATCCCCAATGCCCTTGTCACGGGCGGAACAAGCGGTATGGCACTTTTGATGCACTACTTTTTTCATTACCCCGTGGGTGTGATGATGATGGCGATTAACGCTCCGTTGCTTCTTTTGGGCACGAAGTTTTTTGGCAAATATTTTACCCTTCGAAGCATTATCGCCATTGGTCTTACTTCAATGTGTATTGATGGTATGCGTGCGTGGATGCACATCGCGCCACTGAGTCAGGATGTCATTTTAGCCGCCATTTTTGGTGGCATTAGCGTGGGCATTGGACTGGGATTTATCTTAAGCGGACAAGCATCAGCGGGTGGCTCGACCATCATCGCCAAAATTATTGCCTCAAAAAGTAGCATTAAAGCCTCTACCGTCATGCTC
>RZYK01000317.1 GCA_009930355.1 Campylobacterota bacterium
AATTTGCCCATATTGTAAAAGCAAAAATGTTACATTATGGAGCGATAATGAATTAACCTGCTATGATTGCAAAAAACACTGGGCAAATTAATTGCTTACGGTCGAGGCTATGAAATCGTAGCTGAGTACGAAGCGATAACCTATCGCACAACACAAAGCTACATGCGAGCCACTACCTTACAAATTTGCACAACAACAGCTATGTTTTATAGCCTTTGTTAACGCCTGTTATTCAATCGCTTAAAAATATTTTCAAAAAAAGTGAATTATTTTTGTACTTTATTTGGTACATTCAAATATTAGTACTACATTTAGTACATCAAACAGAGACAAACAAACTGTTTGTAAATATTAAAAAAAATGAAAAATTCAAAAGTGTTCTCAGCAAATGTAAACGGAACTTTTACTCAAATTAAAGCTTACAAAAAAGTAAATGCAGTTGCAAGATTTCAACAATTAGATGCAACAATTAAAGCAAATGACGTGAAAATGATAAATGTTCAAAATTCACATCAAGCATGTGTTGAAGATTTATATCCTGAAATTTGCAAATAATGAACTCAGAACTCAAAAACATCCAGCAATTTTTTACAGAGAGGCGATTACGCTGCCTCTCTGTAAAATCGATTGAGATAGAGGCTGAATTACCTGCCAAAACACTTTCACACTTTTTAAAAGGTCGTAGGCTTCTAAATTCAGAACATCTCGATGCGCTTATACCTGTTCTTGTCGATTTCGGCTACAAACCTGTCGATGAGCAGTTTTTATAGGCGTTAACGTTTTGCATAAGACCAGTAAAGGAATGCGAGAGATGAACTATCAATATACACAACAGTTTGAACGGGCTACGATGCTGCAATTACCGATACAACCTTTATTGTTTTTATGCGGTGTTATGCCCCGTTTTTATTTTTTTTGTATTTGCTTATAGTGCTGATAATCAAATCTATTATTTAGAATTATTATAAATAGTTAAAATACAGAAAAAAAAGTGATTAAATATTTGCACAATTCAAAAAAGCGTTGTATATTTGCAGAGTAATTAAATGATAAAAGTTCTTTGAAAATATAAAAAAGGGTGGCAAGCCAGACCGCACCCACTACCAATGAAGAATAGTAGTTAGGTAGTTGAAGACAAAGCTGGGGGCAAGTGAATGAGCCTTACGAGTAATAAGACTTCACCGTTTTAATGCAGGATAATTACCTGATACGTCTTGATAGAGTTAGTGGCTGATAACCACTCGTTGAAAGGTCGGATGTCGTCCGAATACGTTTTGGCAAAAAAGCATTGACAGTGCTGGTGCAGGGATTGAGAATGCCTGTCGGAGAGTACCTGAAAGCTCTCATAATTTTTAAGTATAAATTTTAAAATAAAAATATGGAAACTTTGAAAATAATAACGAAAACCGTAGGAAAAAACGGGTTCTTTGATTTAAGAAATCAAATGAACGAATTTGTAAAAAGCAACTTCGGCTTATTATACGAAGGTGCTGTTCGTTTAGGCTGCGAAATATCAGCCGACTATTATGCACCTGAAAGAGTGCAAATAGGCAACACAAGGTTACACGCCTCACAAGGGTTAAAATATGCTGATGGGCATAAATACTCTGATGATGCTGCACCTTCTGAAAAACAGCTTCGTCAAACGGTTGCTGATATTCAGAGGTTGATTGATGCAGCCGCTGAAGTAATACCTGCTCCGTTCACTCTTAATATTATTGAGAATGAAAAAGGAGAATAAAAAGTCCAACGCTGGCAGAAAACCTGTACCCGATAAGAAGGTACAGGTTTCTCTGTATGTGCCAAAATCTCAAATTGAAAAGTTTGGCACTATCGAAGAGTTTAAAAAAGCTCTTTATGACTTTATTGCTGCGAAGTCTTTAAATGGGGCATAACGTTGAGTGTATGAGCAGTAGCGGATTCAAAACACAAAACTTTCAAATTATGACAAAAGATAATAAACAGCAGAAACTTTCGGATAGCACGGACAC
>RZYK01000318.1 GCA_009930355.1 Campylobacterota bacterium
AATTTTTTGGTATATTTGAGAAAAATTTTATATCGAAAAGGGATTTTATGCAAATTAAAGTTAACCGTACTAATAGTGCCAATGCTGCTGTTGAAGCAACTATTTCACCTGCACTTTTACAAAAAAAAGAAGAGAAGCTAATCACTTCTGCTGCTTCTAATATGAAAGTTGATGGTTTTAGAAAAGGAAAAGTTCCTGCACATATCGTAAAAGCACGTTACGGTAAACAACTCAAAGACGATGCCCAAACAGAAGCACTTAGAGACCTTTATACTCAAGCACTGAGCGAACTCAATGTAACTGCTGAGCTTGTTGTTGGTGAGCCTAGTTTCTCAAAATTCGAAGAGAAAGATGGTGGTTTAGAGTTGGTTATGAAACTCTCTTTCAAACCAAGTGTGAATGTTGAAGGATACAAAGAGTGTGTTCCTGAGTACAAAGCACCAAAAGTTACCAAAAAAGAGATTAACGAAAGACTTGAAAAAACATTAGCGTTGATTGCTGACCTTAAAACCGTTGAAGAAAAAAGAGCTGTTAAATCAGGTGATTTTGTTGTGATTGATTTTGAAGGCTTTTTAGACGGTGTTGCATTTGAAGGCAGTAAAGCAGAAGGGTACACCCTTGAAATTGGTAGTAACTCTTTTATTCCAGGGTTTGAAGATGGTATCATTGGTATGAAGGCGGGTAAAGAGAAAGAGATTGAACTTACTTTCCCAGAAAACTATGGCAACAAAGATCTTGCAGGTAAACCAACCGTTTTTAAAGTCACCGTCAAAGAAATCAAAGTCAAAGATATTCCAGAAACTCCAAGTGAAGAGATGATTAAAAAATTACTTCCAGGTGTTGAGAATGCTTCTTTGGAAGTATTAGAAGAACAAATTGAAACAGAAATTCGTAATGAAAAACTCGCAAAACTTTTCAATGAAGAAGTTAAACCAAAATTTGTTGAAAATGTATTAGAAAAAATCATACTAGATCTTCCAGAGAACATTGTCGATCAAGAAATTGATCTTCAAATGAGAGGTGTGTTTGGCAAAATGGATGAAGCAACCATTAAAGAGTACTCTGAAAATCCAGAAAAGATTAAAGAAAAAAGAGAAGAATTTAGAAGTGATGCTGAGAAAAGTGTTAAACTTACTTTTATTGTCGATGAACTTGCACGTCAAGAGAATATTATTGTAAACGACCAAGAAGTTCTTCAAATGATCTATTTTGAAGCAATGCAGCAAGGTGCAAATCCAAAAGAATATTTAGAATTCTACCAAAAGCAAGGTGTTCTTCCAGCAATTAAAATGTCTATCATTGAAGAAAGACTCTTCAACCAGCTTTTTACAAAAGGTAAATAATGAGCTACTATGTTCCTGTCGTTGTAGAAAAAACAGGTCGAGGAGAGAGAAGTTATGACATCTATTCTCGCCTTTTAAAAGACCGCATTATTATGCTAAGTGGTGAGATTAATGATGTTGTTGCTTCTTCAATTGTTGCACAACTCCTTTTTTTAGAAGCAGAAGATCCTGAAAAAGATATTTATCTCTACATTAACTCTCCAGGTGGTGTCATTACCAGTGGTTTTAGTATTTACGATACGATGAATTACATCAAACCTGATATTAGTACAATTTGTATTGGTCAAGCTGCTTCAATGGGGGCATTTTTACTCAGTGCTGGGACAAAAGGGAAGCGTTATGCGCTTCCTAATGCTCGTATTATGATCCACCAACCTTTAGGTGGCGCACAAGGACAAGCGACCGACATCGAAATTCAAGCCAAAGAAATTTTACGTATGAAACAAGTACTCAATGAAATTTTGGCAAAAAATTGTAATCAAAAATTGCCGAAGATTATCAAGGATACGGAACGAGATTTTTTTATGAGTGCAGAAGAGTCATGTGAGTATGGATTAATCGATAAAGTACTTGATAAAAGTTTTAAATAAAAAGTGATAAAAAGGTAAGCAATGGTTCGTTTTAACAAAGAAAAAGGAAATGTGGG
>RZYK01000319.1 GCA_009930355.1 Campylobacterota bacterium
CCTAAGGAGATAATGCTTAATCGTTCAGCAGCATTACCGCTGAACATATTAAACATACCAAGAGCATTGGAGCTATTGGAGTCGAAGAACTCTTTAATTACTTCTATATTGACACCAGGAACTGGCACATACGCCAAAATCCTGTATGCAAATATAAAACCTAATGTAACTAAAATCTTCCTCGTAAGATCTTGATTCATTTACTCATTCCAGTAAAAACAACATTTTCGTCTTTGATTTTAGCCGTTAATTCTTTTGCACCTGCACCAATCAATTTTACTTTAATAACACTACTTGACATTTTATGTACAGTTCTAATTGCATCAACAGTAATTTCTGCAAGTTCAGCCACTGCTTTAATTTTATCAATGTTAATTACATAAGGCTTTACGATTTTAGAAGTAAAACCAACTTTTGGTAGTCTTCTTTGAAGGGGTTGTTGACCGCCCTCAAAACCTCTTTTACGTTTATAACCTGTACGAGATTTTTGTCCGTTATTACCACGACTAGCAGTTTTTCCCATACCACTACCTTGACCACGACCTACGCGTTTGATCTCTTTAGTAGAATTTTCTGCTGGAGTAAGATTATCTAATGCCATTTTGAATCCCTTTCTTCACTTAGCTTTTAATCATACTAAGAGCTTTAATCGTTGCTCTTACTACATTAGAAGCGTTGTTTGAACCCAATGACTTTGTCAAAATATCTTTAATACCTGCAAGTTCAACAACAGGACGTGTTGCACCACCAGCAATTACGCCAGTACCATCACTAGCAGGTTTTAGAATAATACGACTTGCATTAAATTTAACTTCAACATCATGCGCGATAGTTGAACCTTTAATGTTCACTTTGACAATGTTTTTAAATGCATCATCAACTGCTTTTCTAATCGCATCAGGAACCTCTTTAGCTTTACCAAAACCAAAGCCAACAAGACCTTTTTTATTTCCAACAACGACAAGTGCTGTAAATCTAAAACGTCTACCACCTTTAACAACTTTTGTTACGCGGCCAATGTTAACGATGACTTCTTCAAACTCTTCTCTGTTATATTTTTCCATTGAATCGTTTTCCTCTTCTTTTTCTTATAGCACTATGCCGTTTGCTCTAAGGCCATCAGCAAAAGCAGCAACTACGCCATGATACAAATAACCATTTCTATCGTAGACAACTTGAGTTAAATTTTTAGCCTTAAGTGTTTCTGCAAACGCTTTTGCAACTTCTGTTGCCGCTGCTTTACTTGCATTAAATCCTAACTTTTTACCATCTACACTTGCTAAAGTAACACCTGTAGCATCATCAATTGCTTGCGCATAAAGATATCTATTAGATTTAAAAAGAGAAATTCTTGGTCTTACTTCTGTACCAGAAATATCAGCTCTAATTCTTCTTTTACGCTTAATTCTTAATGCAAGCTTTCGTTTTAAAATATTTGCTCTCATTCCCTACCCTTTACTTCTTGGAAGTTTTTCCGGCTTTACGGATAATAGTCTCATCAACATACTTAATACCCTTACCTTTATATGGTTCAGGAGCCCTAAAACTTCTAATCTCAGCAGCAATTTGACCTACGACTTGCTTATCATCACCGACAATTGTGATTACGTTTTTCTCAACACTAATTTGAACATCTTGTGGAAATTCATAATTAATTGGATGAGAATAACCGAGTTGAAGCTCAAGAACTTTACCATTAACAGCTGCTCTATAACCAACACCATTAATTTCAAGTTGCTTTTTAAAACCTTCAGTTAACCCCGTAATGACGTTTTGACCAAGCGCGCGATATGTTCCCCAAAAAGCGCTGCTCTGACGATCAGCACCTTTTGAAATAAACACAAGCTCTCCATCTTGGACTGTGACGTCAACATTTCCCTTAGTATCCAAAACTTTTTGTACACTACCTTTTTTAAATTCTACTAAATCACCATTAACAGATACTTCTACACCTGCAGGAATTTTAATAGGTTTTTTACCAATA
>RZYK01000070.1 GCA_009930355.1 Campylobacterota bacterium
GTATAACGTAAAATAATTTTGACTTGATTACAACGCTTTAGCCTGTTTTTGAGGGCATATTGCCTAAAGAAACAACAAGCATAGTTTTGTTACAATCACCTCTAAAACTACATTTCGAGGATCTGCATTATGTTACTTTTGACACCTGGCCCAACTCCCGTTCCTGAATCTGTTCGTATGGCAATGAGCACACCGACCATCCATCATAGAACGCCTGAATTTGAGGCGATTTTTGGAAAAGCACGTGCGTATTTGAAAACCCTTTTTGATATGGAAGAGGTGGTGATGTTGGCTTCTAGCGGCACAGGAGCAATGGAAGCGTGTGTGCTTCATTTATGTCACAGCAAAGCCGTTGTGGTTAATTCTGGTAAATTTGGTGAGCGTTTTGGCAAGATTTGTGCGGCATACAACAAACCTTTTGTTGAAATTAAAAATGAATGGGATACGCCTGTTAGCGTGGATGCGATTGTTGAGTTGGTGAAAAATGATACGAGCATTGATGCGGTCTGTATGCAAGTGTGCGAGAGTGCAGGTGGTCTTCGACATCCTGTGGAAGCTGTTGCCAAAGCAGTTAAAGCGGTGCGACCTACGATTATGGTGATTGCTGATGGTATTACGGCTGTGGGGGTTGAAAAAGTCGATACCACATATATTGATGCGCTCATTTCAGGAAGTCAAAAAGCCTTAATGCTTCCACCAGGTCTTGCTTTCATTGGTTTAAATGCAGAGGCATTAGCAATGATTGAAGCGGGAAATGGGGCAGGGTACTATTTTAATCTCAAAACAGAGCTTAAAAATCAACGTAAAAATACGACAGCATGGACAGCAGCTACAACATTAGTTATCGGTTTGGTTGCGATGTGCGAGTTGATTGATGCTCAGGGTGGGTTAGAAAAAGTGTATGCAGATACCCAAAAAAGAGCAATGGCAACCAACAAAGCCTTAGAAGCGCTAGGTCTTCGTATTTATCCAAAAGTACCTGCTTATGCCATGAGTGCGGTTTTACATGAGGATGCGAGTAAGATTCGTAAACTTTTGAAAACCAAATATGGCGTGAATATGGCAGGAGGGCAAGACCATATTAAAGAGACGCTTTTTAGAATCAATCATATGGGGCTTGTAGAAGTGTATGAAACAGCGTGGACACTCAATGCGGTTGAAATGGCACTCTCAGAGCTGGGTATTCGTTCGTTTGATGGAACGGCAAATCGCGTTTTTACGCAAGAATTTTACCGAGGCTAATGCATGATTTATGAGCACGAAATACCCACAGGAAGTAAGCTTTATTTTGGCGAGAGTGCTAAATTAAAGCGGACATTGGAGAGGGTTGCAAGTGATTTGCTGTATGAAGCAGGATTTCAAGAGATTGTCACGCCATTTTTTTCTTATCATCAACATCAAAGCATTGATGAGAAGGAGTTGTTGCGTTTTTCTGATGAGCAAAACCACATTGTTTCATTACGTGCTGATAGTACCATGGATGCAGTGCGTTTGGTAACCAAACGAGTGGGAAGAAGCACAAGCCATTCAAAATGGTTTTATATTCAGCCGGTGTTTCGCTACCCTAGTCATGAAGTACACCAAATTGGTGCGGAGCTCATTGGGGAAGAGAATTTGAGTTTGAGCTTAGCGACAACGTTCTCTCTTTTTGCAAAATTTGAGCTGAAACCACTTTTACATGTAAGCAATATTCAGATTCCAAAAATCGTTGCTAAGATGTTAAATTTAGATTTGAGTGTGTTTGAAAAAGGTCAACTACAAAAGCTTTTGGCGTTTAATATTCCATGGCTGACAAAATTGACGTGTTTGCAAAGTCTTGAAGAATTAGAAGCTGTTATTGAAAAAGTGCCATTGGAACTTAAAGAAGAGCTCGAAAAACTTAAAACACTTTCTACACAAATTTCGTATGATAACCTTGTTTTTTCACCGCTTTATTATGTCAATATGCGTTATTACAATGCCTTGTTTTTTAGGTTTATTGATAAAAATTTCACTGTTGGTTTAGGTGGAAATTATGATTGTGAGGGAATCGCTTCAAGCGGTTTTGGACTTTATACCGATAATTTAATCGAAATATTAATGAAAAGAGATGGGCAATAAATGAAAGCGGATATGATTGTAGGCATCCAGTGGGGTGATGAAGGCAAGGGAAAAATTGTTGATTTGATGGCACAAAATTACGATGTGGTCTGTCGTTATCAAGGAGGGCATAATGCAGGACACACCATTTGGGTCGATGGTGTACGCTATGCGCTTCATCTTATTCCTTCAGGTATTCTCAATCCCAAAGCAATTAATATTATTGGTAATGGCGTCGTTGTTTCACCTGAGGCATTGATTAAAGAGATGGGTCAGTTTGAAAGACTTGCAGGGCGTTTGTTTGTGAGTGATAAAGCGCATATGATTTTAAATCATCACATTTTAATTGACCAAGCTAAAGAAAAATTGCGTGGGGATAAAGCTATTGGGACGACAGGACGGGGGATTGGTCCAAGTTATGGGAGTAAAATTGAGCGTAGTGGTCATCGTTTAGGGGAACTAAGAGATACTGCTAAATTGGCCACAGCATTGGTTGAGTTTTATGAAGAGAACAGGGCTCTTTTTGGTGCATTGGGTATTGTCACGCCAGATTTTAAAACCCTTAAAGAAGAACTTGATGGCTATGCAAGTGTGCTTTTACCTTTTTTAACCGATACAACGCATATGGTTTGGGAGTGTTTAGACACCCATAAAAAAGTCCTCTTAGAGGGTGCTCAAGGTACGATGCTCGATATTGACCATGGAACCTACCCTTTTGTCACCAGTTCCAATACGATTAGTGCGGGAGCGTGCGTGGGATTAGGGTTGAATCCTAAAGATATTGGTAAAGTCACAGGTATTGTCAAAGCCTATTGTACTCGTGTGGGTAATGGCCCTTTCCCAACAGAAGATTTTGGAAAAGATGGTGATCAGCTTCGTGAAAAAGGCAAAGAGTTTGGTACATCCACAGGTCGTCCACGACGTTGTGGATGGTTTGATGCGGTTGCATGTCGTTATGCGAGTCGTATTAATGGCTGTGATGATTTAGCGATTATGAAACTCGATGTTTTAGATGGATTTGAAACCATTAAAGTGTGTGTGGCTTATAAAATGAATGGCGTACGGGTGGAAACTTTACCTGAAGATTTAGAAAATATTGTGCCAATTTATGAGGAACTTCCAGGTTGGCAGAGTGTGGTAGGGTGTCGTAAGTTTGAAGAACTTCCTGATACTGCGCAAGCGTATATCAAACGTATTGAGGTTTTAACAGGAACCAAAGTAGGACTGATTTCAACCAGTCCCGATAGGAATGATACGATTATTCTATAATCTTTACATGTAAAGGTCTTTTGATGAAAAGTCAGTTCTCTAAAATTGCTAAAATTCGCAAACAAAAGCGTGATAGCATTGAGCGAGAACTGATGAAACATCAAAATAAAGAACGTCTTATTCGTCACAAAATTAGTTCGCTTTATGATGAAATAGCGCATACGCAAATGCCCAAAGAGGGTTTGGTTTCGGTTTTTTTAATGGCAAGTGAACAGAAAAGTCTTTTAAGTCTTGAAAAAAAACGGTATGAACAAGAGTTACATTTGGTTGAAAAAGCAACCAAAACACTTCAAACAGAGTATCAAAAAGCACACGTTGAGTATGAAAAAATAAAATACCTTGAAGAGCAAGAACTTCAGGCGATGATGGCAAAGATTAAACGTCAAGAACAGCTTGATTTGGATGAGATATCGACTATGTTATTTGCGGGTGAAATGAATCAGAAAGGGAGAGAATGAGAAGAGTTTGGATTCTTTTAATTGCGTCATTTTTGTATGCAGAAACCATTGATTGTACGAAAGTTTTTGAAGAACGCAAAAGTGAGTTATTAAAAGAGATTGAGAAAATTGATGAAGCCAGACAATCCTTTGAAGCCCTGCAAGCAGCCACCAATACCCTTTTTGAAAAACAGAAAAATGCTTTAAATGAAAAAGAGACTGCTTTAGCGAAAACAAAAGAGGAGATTTTAGCCAAAGAGAAGCAAATTGCACTGATGCTTGAAGAAAACAAAAAACTTTTAGCACAAATTGAGGCGAAGAAAAACGATAAACTTGATGAAACCTATATCAAAATGAAAGATGCTGCAGCTGCAGCGATTATTGAAAAACTTCCTGTGCATGAAGGTGCTGCTATTTTATTTGGATTGCCTCCTAAAAAATTGTCACAAATTATGGCAAAAATGGATCCTCAAATTGCCTCGGAGATTACACAAAGCCTCAAAAAAGGTCCTCCTTTTGTTGAAAACAATCAAACGAAAGAGTGACAAAACCCTTACAAATTTTTCTCTAAACAGATATTTACCTTAGCTTCGATACAATGTGTGAAAATTCAGAAGTAAGGTTTATGGATGAAAATCAGATTGCCTCATGCCCCTTATATAGCCAATAAAATAGCGATCGATATTTTAAATTGCGGATTTGTTACCATGTTCAAGGGCTTGGAGCCTGTTGTCAAAGTTGCAGAAGATTTGATTGTCGAAGATATTAAAAAAGAGACAGCATTGGAAGAACGTGTTATTGAGATTTTGGATCAAAATGAAGATGAGATGGAATTTCAACGGGTTGACCGAAGAAATATGTTTTGGTTGATTAAGAAAAAACTCGCACGTGAGTTTGGTGTGATTTTATCGTATGAAGATAGATACAATGAAGTAGCACATAAAATTTTAGAAACGTGTTGGAAACAGGGATTAATTGAATACAATGTTTCCGAAAATCGTATTAAGAATGTCGTATATATGGCTATTGAATCTTATGTGGAACATTTTCAAGAGATTGAAAATGAAGTAGCAGATAAAATAGCGAATTATAAGCGCAAACTTGTCCCTGGTTCTGAAGAGTATGATTTGATTTTTGAGAAGCTTTATGAAGAAGAGCTAAGAAGAAGAGGAATGTTATCATGATGTTAAAACCTGTATGGATTTATCTTGAAAATGGTGTTTTTTTAGAAGCCAAAAGTTTTGGTTTTGAGGGCTCAAAAACGGGTGAAATTGTTTTTAATACCTCAATGAGTGGCTATCAAGAGATTATGAGTGATCCAAGTTACGCAGGACAATTTGTCGTTTTCACCATGCCTGAAATTGGTATTGTTGGGTGTAATGATGACGATATGGAAAGCCAAAGTGTTCATGCTAGTGGTATGTTTGTCAGAAGTTTGAATGAGATGCCTTCGAATTTTAGGGCGAGAGAAAACTTACCTTCCCTTTTGAAAAAACATGAAAGTATGGGAATCTGTGAAATTGACACACGCTACCTTACCAAGATGATTCGAGATGGTGGTCCTCAAATGATGATTGCCTCAACTGAGGTAAGCGATAAAGAAAAACTGAAAGAGATGCTCAAAAATAGCCCTCGTATTGAAGAGGTTAATTATATTGAGCAGGTTGGAACTAAAAAATCTTATTTACATGTAAAAGGTGTTTGGAACGCTGAAACGCAGTCTTACAATGCTGCTCAAAACACTTTAGGCAAAAAAATTGTAGCGGTTGATTTTGGTATTAAGCGTAATATTTTAAATGAATTGTGTGCAACAGGACTTGAGGTTGAAGTCATCCCTCATGATTTTAGTGCCGATGAGATTATTGAGCGTTATAAAAAAGGAGAGATTCACGGACTCTTTTTATCCAACGGGCCGGGAGATCCTCTTATTCTTAAAAAAGAGGCTGCGCAAATTACCAAATTAATTGAAGCAAAAGTGCCTATGTTTGGTATTTGTTTAGGACATCAACTGCTTTCTATTGCGCATGGGCATCCAACTTACAAATTGAAATTTGGTCAGCACGGTGGTAACCATCCTGTGAAAAACACGAAAACGAATATTGTTGAGATTACCGCACAAAATCATAATTACAATGTTCCAGAATCCGTCTGCTCTATTGCAAAGGTAACCCATATCAATCTTTTTGACAATACCATTGAAGGGTTGGAGTATAACGATGCACCTATCTTTTCAGTGCAACATCACCCCGAAGCTAGTCCTGGTCCACACGAAAGTAAATACATTTTTCAAGAGTTTGCTAATCGACTTTAAATCAACTTATTTTGCGTATGTTTATCTTTACATGTAAAGATAAACGTACCCATCTTCGTTAAGGAGCAGTGCTATAAACGCTATTGATATTTCAGCCATTATAAGTGTTGCATTTTTAGGAAGTTTAGGGCACTGCATTGGTATGTGTGGAGGATTTGTGATGGCGTACAGTAGCGCTAAAATTGATCCAACATCTTCATCCTTTCATCAATTCCTTTCTCATTTTATTTATAATGTAGGGCGCATCAGTGCTTATATTATTTTGGGGATACTTTTTGGTGCACTGGGGAGCCTTTTTACCTTTTCTGCATACGTGAGCGGTTATTTTTATTTTTTTGCTGGCATCGTTATGGTTTTAATGGGACTCTCTATGATGGGAAAAATGAAGTTTCTTACCTCTTTAGAATCGAATATTGCATTTCATCCTTTGATTAAAAAAATTTTTTCGCATTTGATTCATACTAAAACATTAGTAAGTTTTTATGGATTGGGTTTGCTAAATGGCTTTTTACCCTGTGGATTGGTCTATTTTTTTCTAGCAACAGCTGCGACATCAGGCTCAGCCATACAAGGCGCTCTCACCATGGCTCTTTTTGGCATGGCAACCATGCCTGCCATGCTTGGTCTTGGATATGTCGTGGGATTTTTGAAAGGGAGTGTTTTTAGGGAACTGATGATTAAGCTTGCTTCCTTGATTATTATCGTGTATGGCATTTATATGTCTTATGTTGGTTTCGCAGCGGTTGCAAGGTGAAATTAGAACAATATCAACAGGCTATTGAGAGTAGTAATATTATCTCTAAAACAGATGTTAATGGGATTATTACCTTTGTGAACGATGAGTTTTGTAAAATTTCTGGTTATACGCAAGATGAATTGATTGGGCAAAATCATAATATCGTTAGGCATCCTGATGTGCCTGCTTCTACGTTTAAGCAATTGTGGCAAACGATTCTTCAAAAAAAAACGTATAAATCAACCGTTAAAAATAGAGCGAAAGATGGCTCAACATTTTATGTCAATACGACGGTTTTCCCGATTTTGGATGAGCAAGGAGAGATTGAAGAGTTTATTGCGATTCGATATGATGTAACAGAGAGTGTTAGGTTAAGCGAAGCATTGATTGCTAAAGATGAAGAGCTAGAAGATCTAAACGCAACGTTGGAAAAGCGAGTTCAAGAGCAGACAAAAGCCTTGGTGGAGTTAAACCAAACCTTAGAAGAGCGTGTCAAAGAAGAGGTTGAAAAAAACCGTGAGAAAGATCGATTTTTGTTTCAACAATCTCGTTTAGCTTCGATGGGAGAGATGATTGCCAATATTGCGCATCAATGGAGACAGCCTCTTTCTGAGCTTACAATTACCCTTTATCAGATGAAAAAAGTTTACACCAAGCAAGATAACAATAAAGATGAAGCGTTTGAGCAGAGTTACATGCATGCGAAAAAGATTATTTCAAAAATGTCTGAAACAATTGAAGATTTTCGTAATTTTTTTAGTCCTGAACGTCAAAGCGATCTTTTTACACTCAGCAGTGTGGCGCAAGAAGCCATAGATATTATGCATGGAACGTTGGAGCGAAATGGGGTATATATTGATTTGTGTATTAAAAATGATGTGAAAATTCAGGGCTATTTTAATGAATTTTCACAAGTACTTATCAATTTAATGAACAATTCAATAGATGCATTTAGTTTATCTAAACTGAAAAAAAAATTAATTTATATTGAAATTGACACATCAATGCAAGGAGATGCTATAATACGCATTTGTGACAATGCGGGTGGCATTGAAGCGGGCATTTTGGATAAGATTTTTGAGCCTTATTTTACAACCAAACATGCAAGTTCGGGCACAGGGCTTGGGCTTTATATGAGTAAAATGATTGTTAATAACAGCATGAAAGGACTCATTATCGCAGAGAATAAAAATAATGGGGCTTGCTTTACCATAACCATACCCGCAGTAAAAGAGTAAAGGGGAAGAGGATGAGCGGATTATCGAAATTAACGGTTTTATTTGTTGAAGATGAAGAGTATTTAAGAGAAGCACTTCACAAAGCAATGGCAGATGAATTTGCCAAATGCATACTCGCACGTGATGGTGAAGATGGGTTGAAAAAATTTAAAAAATATAAACCAGATATTGTGATTACGGATATTATGATGCCTATTATGGATGGTTTGAGTATGGCGAAAGAGATTAAAAATCTTTCTAAGCAAACGCCCATTGTTATTTTCAGCGCTTTTAGCGAAAAAGAAAAACTTTTAGAAGCTATTGATGTGGGTATTGATAAATATTTAATTAAGCCTATCGATCCTGATGAACTCTTAAAAACGTTGCATTTGCTTTCTAAAGAATTGTTTGATGAAAATGATCTTGTAGAACTAGGCTCAGGTTATCAGTTTGATAAAAATAGACGGGTTTTAGTCAAAGAGGGAGAAACGATTTTTCTAACGAAAAAAGAGTTACTTTTTATCTCTATTTTAGTTAAAAATTTGGGCGTATTTGTTTTACACGATGAGATAAAAAAGTATGTTTGGACAAACAAAAAAGTAACAGATTCAGCAATCCGTACCTTTATTAAACGTGTTCGTGAGAAAACGGACAAAGATTTTATTAAAAATATCCCAGGACTTGGGTATAAAATTAACACGCAAGAACGATAATCTCATTGTTCTTGCTTTCTTCCTATTTAAACATTTTTTCCATATTTTTCATTTAACACAAATTTAATCTTATTAAGCTTTATTGCAGATTCTCTTCACTATAATTTCTACATTATGTGATATTTTTGTGACATAAAAAGACAAACAGGAGGAATTGATGCAGGCTAATCATGCATTAAACTATGATTATTCCGTAGCGAAATGTTTTACCTACGCAACGATTCTATTTGGAATCATTGGTATGTTAATAGGCGTTGTTATTGCCTATCAGATGGCGTTTCCAGATTTGAATTATTTAGCGGGTGAATATGGCACGTTTGGTCGTTTGAGACCGCTTCACACGTCAGGGGTTATTTTTGGCTTTTTGTTGAGTGGAATTTTTGCTACTTGGTACTATATCGGGCAAAGAGTACTCAAAGTTTCTATGGCAGAATCACCTTTTTTGATGGTCTTAGGAAAGCTTCATTTTTGGCTTTATATGCTTGTCATGATTATAGCCGTGGTCAATCTTTTTTTAGGTATCGGTACCTCTAAAGAGTATGCAGAGTTAGAATGGCCACTGGATATCGCGGTGGTGGTTGTATGGGTTATGTGGGGTATTAGTATTTTTGGTTTGATTGGTATCAGACGTGAAAAAACACTCTATATCTCTATGTGGTACTTTATTGCAACCTTTTTAGGTGTAGCAATGCTTTATCTTTTTAATAATATGGCAGTTCCGACCTATTTTGTTGCAGGGATGGGTAAATGGTATCATTCTGTTTCCATGTATGCTGGAACCAATGATGCGATGGTTCAATGGTGGTATGGACATAATGCGGTTGCATTCGTTTTCACTGTGCCTATTAT
>RZYK01000320.1 GCA_009930355.1 Campylobacterota bacterium
AGGAGAATCTATTTGGATTTAACAATGTTTATGCAACAAATGGTCAATGGTTTTAGCCTTGGCAGTATGTATGCACTCATTGCTATTGGTTATACGATGGTGTATGGTGTATTGCGTCTCATTAACTTTGCACATGGCGATATTATGATGGTGGGTGGTTTTTTAGGATTTTTTGGTATGGAAGTTTTGGGGCTTCCTTTTGTAGCAGCAGTTCTTTTAGCGATTGTTGGTGCAGCACTTTTAGGTATGGCAAGTGATAGAGTGGCGTATAGGCCACTACGCGAAGCTCCTAAAATCTCGCTTTTAATTACCGCTATTGGCGTGAGCTTTTTTCTTGAAAATGCGTTCAACGTCTTTTTTGGAGGTGTTCCTCGCGCATTTCCTGTACCTGCTTACTTAGAAGTGATGGTGGAATTTTTTGGCTTAATGATGCCGATGTCTGCAGTCATTGTTCCCATTATGACAGCATTTTTATTGAGTGTTATTTTATGGATTTTATTTAAAACCAAATACGGTATGGCAATACGCGCACTTGCCTTTGATGTGGGAACGGTAAATCTTATGGGAATTGATGCCAATCGTGTCATTACTCTTGTTTTTGGGATGGGCTCAGCACTTGCGGCTGTAGGTGGTATTTTTTGGGCGGTGAATTATCCTTCTGTTGAGCCAATGATGGGTGTACTTGTAGGGCTTAAAGCCTTTGCTGCTGCGGTTGTTGGAGGCATAGGTAGTGTAGGTGGCGCTGTGCTTGGTGGCTTAATTATTGGATTTACTGAAGTCGTTGTTATTGCTTTTTTCCCAGAGCTAGGTGGCTATAAAGATGCGTTTGCCTTTATCTTTTTGATTCTTATTTTATTGTTTAAGCCTACGGGAATTTTAGGAATTGATTTTGAAAAGAGTAGGTTTTAAGATGCAAGCAATGATAAATAAACATTTTTTAATAAAAGTAGGAATGATTTTAGGAACCGTTTGGTTTATTTGGTTTGCTAATGGACATTTTGATGAGTACACTGTTCGAATTTTAAATAACATTGCCATTTTTGTTATTTTGGCCGTTAGCTACAATTTAATTAATGGTGTCACAGGTCAGTTTTCACTTGAGCCTAATGGATTTGTCGCCATTGGTGCGTATGTAACAGCACTTTTGCTTATTTCTCCAGATGCAAAATCGTATCAGTATGCTATTGCGGATCCTTATCCTTTTGTTATGACACTTCAATCAAATTTTGTGGTTGCCTTACTTTTGAGTGGTTTCCTTGCTGCACTTTTGGCACTGGTTCTTTCTTTTCCTGTGTTTCGTGTTCGTGGTGATTATTTAGCGATTGTAACGCTTGGTTTTGGTTTTATTATTAAAATTTTAGCCATTAATCATCCTGAAGTGACCAATGGTTCTTTAGGGCTGAATGATATTCCTGAATTTTCAAATTTGTATTGGACAGGTGGTTTGGCGATTGTTGCGGTGGTGGTTGTATTAAATATTGTCAACTCAAAATTTGGACGTGCCATGAAAGCGGTACGTGATGATGAAGATGCTGCCATTGCTATGGGGGTTAATACCTTTAAAGCCAAAACATTAGCGTTTTGTACGAGTGCTTTTTTTGAAGGTGTGGGTGGAGGTTTACTCGCAGCACTTTTAACGAGTATTTCACCTGATTTATTTGACTTTTTCTTTACTTTTCAACTCTTAATCATTATTGTTTTAGGGGGGCTTGGAAGTACAACGGGTGCGATTATTGGTACCGTTTTGGTCATGGGTGGTAGTGAATGGATGCGCTTTTTAGATGAGCCTATGAACCTTTTTGGGTATGAAACGACAGCGATGCCCGGTATGCGAATGGTTGTTTTCTCGTTAGTTTTAATTTTTATTATGCTTTTTGCTCGTGAGGGTGTCATGGGAAAACGAGAATTAACCGACCTTTTTAAATCACGCAAAAAGGGTGGCAAATGATTTTAAAGATTGAAAATGTCACTAAGAATTTTGG
>RZYK01000321.1 GCA_009930355.1 Campylobacterota bacterium
ATCCCAAATCGAACACGTCCTCTCCAAACAAGAAGGCATCACGCTCAACTACCAAATCATCGCCGATAAAAAAGGCTACCTCGATAAACTCGAAATTGATGTGGAACTCGATGAGCATCTCATAAGCGATGACGTGAGTTACCTTGGAAACCTCAAAAAAGAGCTTCAACATGCTCTTTTAAACAATCTCTACATCAACGTCGAAGTCAAGCTCGTCGCACCCAAATCGCTTCAACGAAGCGAAGGCAAAGCTACACGCGTGGTGGATAAACGAGCAAAATAGATTTTCTTACATGTAAGGTTTAAAACCTTACATGTAAAGATTTTATTTTGTAGTTTCAAAATTAAACTTATTGGTAAATTCTACTTTTTGAATAACAGAATCAATAACTTTGTTTAATCTATATTCTCTATGAAAATTCCCATAATTTGCTTTTAACAATCGAACTAAAAAACTTTGAGGTTCATTGTGTGTCTCAATGATTTGATTCATTTCCTCTTCAGACTTTTTAGTTGAAAGGAATATTGCTTTTATAAAAACCTCTAAATCTTTCGTTTCATCATTAGCGCCATATGAAAGAAAAATATCCATAAAATCTTCTTCTTTTATTTTTTTTGCCAATAACAAATCATATTTGTCAGAATATCTCATTTTAAGAACAACAAATAAAACTATAATTCTAAAATGAACTTCAAAGAACCCAAGTTCGGTTGTATTAAAGATAATTTTCAACCGTGTAAACACCTGCTCAATATCACGCAAACTTAGATTGGCAGATCTTGCAAGATATTTAATCATTACTAATTCATCTAAATCAGTAAGAAGTTCTCTTTTAATTCCTTTCGCTTTAAGTGCCTCGTTTAATTTATAAATATCGTAATAAAGATAAGTACAAAATTCATCTAAATTTGCATTTTGTAAATTATATTCCATATCAAGGAATCGCCTTAAATACGTTTGTGCATCAATATTGCCATACTGCGATTTGATAGATTCAACCAATTGCTTTTTATCAATTGAGAGAACAAAAATCAAACCATCAATGCCAAAAATGTGCTTGATGCGCTCTAACAATTCGATTGCATATAGTGGACGACATCTATCTAATTCATCAATAAAAACAACAAAAGGTTTCTGTTCATCTATTTTAGAGAATAACTCTTGTATAGCTTTTTTAAATTCTTTCGTTATCTCTTTATCTTTTGAGTAATTCTCAATAAGCTCTTTCGCTGTAGATTCCGTAATAGCACCAATTGCTTCTTCAACGCCTTTTGGCACATCAAGTACCCCACCCATCATACCTTTTACAAAAGCAGGAACACCACGTTTTAAAACTTTGCCACTAAACGATTTTACTTTTTCAAAGCTTTGAGCAACATCTGATTTTTCACTAAAATTGTCGTTAATATATTTTTTAATTTCTCCCAATATAGAGATTAAAGGCTCTTTTGAGAAATCATCTTCCCATGCACTAAAATAAATACTTCGCATACCTTTTTCTTTTTGAAGATATGCTTGCCAAAGCTTTACAAAGGTTGTCTTACCATCACCCCAATCAGCATTAAGTGCTAAAACGAAAGATTGATTTGTTGACGCTAATAAAGCAGATAAATCTTTAATGGCATTTTTTCTCTCTAATTTATCATTTTGAAAAATATCATCTGACATATTAATTTCTATTGGTTGATGTTTATGTACCATTGATTATCCTAATGATGAAGATTAGTTATTATAACAAGATTTCCACTAAGCCTTTTATCAAAAGAATCGCTATAATACTTATAGCTTTTTCAAAGGAGAACTGATGCTTAAAGTCGCTATTTCAGCCTGTTTACTAGGTGAGCCGATTCGTTATGACAAGACAGGACAGAGAGATAGATTTCTTACTGATAAGTTAGGTAAGTACGCCTCGTTTATCCCTTTTTGTCCTGAGCATTTAGCCTTTGGTACGCCTCGTGAGACGATACGCATT